>CAZBKS010000102.1:0-7283 GCA_964492475.1 uncultured Syntrophomonas sp.
GTGGCTGCGGCACTCAGTGCGGTGGTATTGGCATCCGTTGTGATCGTGACGGTTTGGGAACCAGACGAGGGCGCGGCAAACACTGCTTCTTGCAAGTATGCCTGCACGCTCGCCGCGCTCTGCGGGGAGGTGAAAATAACGGTTTTGGTCAGCCCGTTCAGGTCGGTGAGCACGGTGGGCGCACCGCCGATACCGCCGGTGTCGGCGGGCAGCGTAATCGTATCGCCGGAGGCCGCTGCCGCATCCGCGCTGATGGTTACGGCTCCTACTTGATTGGCTACGTTTACGACTGAGAGGGTCAAGTTCGGGAAACAATAGGAGGAAGACGAAAAAGAGGGATCTCCCAGCGCAAGGCTGAAGCCGTCAGTGTCTGAAAAGGTTCCGCTGTCTGTGGCAAAGGTCGCACTGCCGCTGCCACTGTCGCCGATGTTGCTGTCGCCGTATTCGACAATATATCCATGCGGCTGATAAACAGAGGTTGTGTCATCCCAATAGTTAGCGTCGTAGTCCCTGTCGTTCCAGGAGTAACCGGCGGTTCCGGTATAGCCGGTTCCGATGTGCAGGGTGGTCAGGCAGGTTTCGCCGCCTGCTGCCTGACTGTTGGGTTCCCGGTCACCTGAAGCCGGTCTGTTCCAGTTGAAATAATAAGCCTCGTTGTCCTCGTCTGTAGCAGCATAATTTTCTGAAGTAACATACTGCGCGTCATAGAAGGAGTTGCCTTTTTCGGGGCCGTCGGCCCAGTACCAGTAACCCGTGGTCGATGTATGATCAAAGGTGTCGTCTCCGTCATTATAAGTCATCCTCGTACCGCCAAGCCAGCCGACCTCGCCCGACACCTCCATAATAAAGTTATCCTCCTGTACGCTTGTCACCGTTGCCAGATAGCCGGTCCTGCCCATATAGGTCATCTCCTTTGCGGTGTTATAGGAGGTGATCCACGTTTCATCGGCATCGTCTAAAGGTACAAATTGATAGTAGTGCTGCGTCAGGGCATTATAGTAAGTATCGTACTGAATGTCTTCCGAGGAGACCACAACCTGAACGGTTTGCGAATCGCCGGCCAGACTGAAGCCCACGCCGCGAAGATAGCTCTGCACGACACTTGTGTCAATTCCGGAGTCAATGTTGATCCGCTTGGTGTAGTCGTTTGAGCTTCCGGATACCGTAAAGCCAGCGGGTGCTGTTGGCAGTGTGATCGTGTCTCCGGAGGTGACTTCATCTGAAAAGTTGATTAAAATGGTCCGGATGCTGGAGCCCTCCACAACAGCGCTCTCATAATAATACTCTCCGCCGCAAAGGGTGGGACTGTCCAGGGTTACGCTCGGGCTCAACAGCGCCAGCGTCTGCGCGGGAAACAGCGTAAAAAAAACTGCCGCAACGATTAGGAAAGACAACGTTTTTCTAAGATTTCTTCTCATTTTATACCTCCTGCCATTTATAAATATGTTTTTCTCAACTGGGCAATATCCAGTGTGTCCATAATAATTACGAGCTTTTCCGCTGTTGCGGGAAGCAGCAGATAGGAGTCGACATGCCAAGCATATCAGGCTGGAATTAAAAATGAATTAAACATTTGGGGTTTTCTGTAAACATATTCGAGTTTTTGTCATTATATATAGAATTTAGTGTGCCATTTTATCTGTCAATGATAAAATTAAACTATAAAAGACGGGCGGAGGCAGTTGAGCGTGAATAAAAAAACCATCCTGATTCTTCTATCAGCCCTGCTCCTGCTGCTCCTTTCAGGTTGCGCGCTCCAAAGCACGGCTCCTGCTGCGCCGACGATAAAGCAGGGGACTCTTGAGCTCTCCGACTGGGATTTTTCAAGACAGGGCAATATCTCACTGGATGGGGACTGGGCATTTTACTGGGATGCGCTTCTCTCTCCGGGGGACTTTGACGGCAGGGCACCAACCGGTTATTACAGGCTGCCTTCCGGCTGGGCAAAATACAAGGAGCTTGAGCTACCGTCCCACGGCTGTGCAACATACCGGCTTATCGTAAATACCGTCTCCGCTGAAGGGCTTTATGGCATCTCGATTCCCAATGTCTACACGGATTACGCGTTGTGGGTAAACGGCTCGCTCCTGCATGCCTGCGGCAGCTTTGCACAGGCCCAAACGGTTTATTTGCATCCGCAGATCTATGACTTCTATTACGCCGGTTCGGAGCTGGAAATTATCCTGCAGGTAAAAAACGACGCCCTTGTCTATGGAGGGGGCGTCGGTCAAAGCATCAGGCTGGGGACCTCAATGCTGATTCATAAAGAGTATAGCATGTGGACCGCTGTAGATCTTTTTCTTATTTCAATCTGCGTGTTCATGGGCTTCTCTTTTCTTGTCCTCAACCTTTTCAGGAAGAACAGTTCTGAACTTGTCTGGCTCTCCGTCCTTTGTATTTCGGTCGCCATGCGAAATCTGCTATCCAATACGACGTTGATGATGCAGGCCTTTCCGGGGCTTCCTTTTTGGCTTGGATCGAGACTTGTTATGCTGACGATTCCGGTACTTATCATTTCCATGCTCTTCTATACACGCCTGCTTTACATAGATGTGATGCCGCGGTCAGCTTTCCGCATCATTCTATCGCTGAACGCTCTTTACATATTCACTATACTTGCGCTTCCACCCACAATCTACTCCGCCGTCTTTGTCCCTTATTTGCTGACGGTTGGGGCCGCCTGCGCGCTTGGGTGCTACGTGTCGGTAAAGGCGGTGAAGCGCCGTGTGAAAGAGGCTGTCTTCTTTCTGGCGGGAATGCTGATTTTAACCCTGGGCGCTCTGCTGGACAGCCTGGTCTATATGAGCGTCCTTTCTGCCCGGTACATGCTCTCCGCAGCTTTATTCGGCTTTATTATTATTCAGGTCATATTGCTGTCAAAAAGGTATTCGGAGGCTTTCCGGCGTACGGAGCTTCTATCTGCCGACCTGCAGTCATCCCTGGACACGGTTATGAACACGGAAACCGCGTATATGAGCGCACAGATGAAGCCCCATTTTCTTTACAACGCGTTGTCTACAATTGCCGAATGCTGTGAAACGTCCCCACACGAAGCCAGTAATCTCATCATGTCCCTGTCCAAATATCTCAGGCAGACCTTGGATTACGATAATCTCAGCGGTATTGTACCGCTGAAAAAGGAATTGGAGCTGGTACGGGCTTATGCCTCAATTGAGCGTGCGCGTTTTTCAAACATAGAGATTGTCTTTGATGTACCGGATCCGCTGCCTTTAATACAAATACCGCCGCTGACCTTGCAGCCGCTTGTGGAAAACGCAATTAAACATGGTCTTCGCAAAAAAAGAGAAGGCGGACGCGTCATTGTTTCTGTAAAACCGCATGATAACAGTATGATATTTATCGTTGAAGACAACGGCGTCGGGATACCCGATGAAGCGGTAAAGAATCTTGCGGTTTTGCCAAACGGCAGCGTAAGTATCGGGTTATACAATATTCATACGCGTCTAATCCGGCTTTACGGGCAAGGAATTAACATCAAAAGCGGAACTGGAGCCGGGATAAGCGTCAGCTTTCAGATTCCCTATAGAGAGGATGATTAACATGTTTCATACCATTGTGGTCGATGACGAAAACTCTGCGCTGAAACGATTTGAACGCATTGCTTCGAAAGATCCGAGGATAGTAATTGATGGGAAATTCCTGTATGCGGAGGACGCTGTTGCTTTTATTAAGGAGCATCCTGTTGACATAGCGTTTCTGGATATAGAAATGCCTGAAATGAACGGCCTTGAGCTTGCCGAAAGACTCATGGAAATTGACCCGTATATCAGGGTCTTATTTGTTACCGCTTATAATCAATATGCCCTTGACGCATTTCGGGCTCATGCCATTGGCTATCTGTTAAAACCTCTTGACAGCGAAGAATTCACGGAACAGGTTGATCTGTTAAGCTGCAGATACAGGCAGCGCCCGGGAAAAAGCTCAAAGAGTCCTCTTTACGTTAGATGCTTTGGTCGGTTTTCAGTATATACGGAAGATGAGACCGCATCGGCGATTCGATGGAAAACAGCCAAGGCAGAGGAGCTTTTTGTTCTGCTGATCCATTATCAGGGCAGGGTGAGACCAAAGGAAAGTCTTATTGATACCCTTTGGCCTGAACTTGAACCAGAAAAATCTGCCAACCTGTTTCGCGTTACCTGTACATATCTGCGATCCGCATTGGCGGAGCAGGGTTTTTCGAACATCTTGGTACGGGAATTTGATGGCTACAAGATCAATACCGAATTGATCGATTGCGACCTGTTCCGCTTCAGGCTGCAGGTTCGTTCGATATCTTCACTGGAAATAGAGAAGCTAAATGAACTTTCTAATCTATATTCCGGCGAATACCTTGAAGGCAAGCCCTATGATTGGGCTGTCGGTACGAGAGCCCAGTTGGAAGGGGATTTCAAAAAAGTCCAGTATCGTCTGTCTGATGCATATTGCACCCGTGGATTGAGAGACAAAGCTCTCGATGTGTTGGAAAAAGTGCTTATGTATGACCCTTGCGATGAAGAAACCGTCATGCGCATTGTCAATATCAAACTCCAGAAGGGCGATCATCCTTCTGCGATAAAAACTTACCGAAAATTTGAAAAAATACTGATGGAGGAGCTTGGGATAGCGCCGTCCGGACAGTTTCCATCAGAAGTTACAGGTCAGGGATAGCGTAGCTGATGCGGGTTCGAACACACTGATTCTTGTATTCTTTACCAAATAATCTCTTCTGGATATTCTATCCCGGTTAGTCGAATATCTGAGCGCTGGCAGTTATACTCCTTCGCGGCTGCCATAACCACTTTATTGATCTCCTTATGATCCTTGTCAGAAATGTATTCCGCAATCCTTTTGGCAATCGACGATAGGCTTTTCAAGCGTTTTTCCTTGTTCATATGCAGATATTTTATATTCAGTACATCCATATATTGTGTTGCCATTTCTTCAATGAAAAGGTGGCCACTATCCATGGTTTTTAACCACCTAGAAAAGGATGCCGGGGTTATGGTGTTCTTGATACATTCCGCAAATTCAGCTTGAAAGACTCTGATTACGGCAATTTTGTTATCCCAAATGACATTTTTATCAAAAGCTTCATTGAAAATATACTTCTTTTTAGTCAAATCCCTTATTCTTAATTCCACCAGCTCATTAAGAGCCAGCATCACAAAAAACATCTCCGGATAAAGGCAATTGCATTTGTAATATACGTTGCTTCTGGAAACTATGGTTGAATGCCATTTCATTTTTTCCTCATCCATTTGATTATCAATAAGTTCGATATCCCTGTCCCCTTGATAAGCATGCCTTATATCATAGCAAACACCCAAAACCCGCGTAGACATATCTATATAACGATGGTGTTTCTCAGAGTATTCATCGATGGTAATTTCGTGAAGCGCTTCAACCAGGCTGTACAAATCATAGAAGTCTCCACATATGGTAATTCCAGTATAATTTTCAGTACTTGTTATTCTGATCAATTTGCTATCCCCCCATATATCATATACTGATTATAAATATTCGGAAAAGCATATTTTCACTCGAATAAATTGTTGAATGTGGTTAATATCAAACAACAACTGTACTTGAATCAAGTCTGTAATGTTCACGCAGATAGGCACATTAAACCGCCAGTTTTGCTTCTATTGAATCTAATACTTGCAGTTTCATAGTATCGCTCATATATTGCAAAACCTGTATCTTCTCGGGAGTTTGAGCTTTTTGATTTGGACCTTTACCGTAGTCGCTGTCTTCAGTTATTAATATTCTGTCCGCATTAACAGCTGTTCCAACAAATGCATGATCTTCCGGTTCATGAAATCCCAATGAAATTAAATTATCTTTATGAATTTTGTCAATTTTTCCTGATATAAAACTAATTCGGCCCTGTAATTCCAGGGCGGTATATATTTTTATAAACCGTTGATTACTCGATAAGTTTTTACAGTATTCTTTACGAATGCTATCCTCAAAATCTAGAGTAAGGGAGCGTTCAGGATTGCTTACAAACGACCCTATTACAAAAATATCGCAATCCATCGAATATTCAGCTTCATCGAAAGCTTTTATAAATATATTGGTATCAATGGTTAATCTCATTAATATATCCTCACTACTCAAATGGATTTATTGACATCAATTATTCTCAATTTCTAATTTACGGCCCTTGGCACTATGGAGAAGCATAACATCATTAAAATCATCTAAAAAGAAATTCTTGAACTCTTCCGGCATTTCCTCTATGTCTCCATAAGGATTTACATCCATTGGTGTAACCCTGCTGGTACCATTTTGACGACTAATATAGTAGATGCCAACATCTTCAGCTAATATTACATTTTCTGCTATCCTTCTGCGCAGTCTTATCAGCAAGTTTTCGCTATGCGTTTCAATTAAAACGCACTTGTTTGCATCCGATACTGCATCAATAAAAAGATCTGCCAAATCAGCTTGTGCCTTAGTATGCAGATGTATTTCGGGCTGTTCAACCAGCAAGACACCATTTCCTTCCATAACATACAATTGAACGGCAACCGGTAAAATCTGTGATATTCCAAATCCCACATCCACAATATTGGCAGCACCGTTTTTACTGTCTGTATCCAACTCATTCAACACAAACTGTCCCAGATTACTTCTTACCATTTTCCACTCATATCTATATCCATAATTACGTAGCCATTTATTAATTTTCTCATCCAAATTTTTAGATTTATTACTATACCTGTCACTATATAACAGTTTAAAGGTATCTTCTCCAGTTATTCCAACACTTTCGGGCTTTTCTCCGGTAAACAACATCGTTCGTTTTGGTTTATCACGCACGGGACCAATGTTCACTATCTTTTCAATAACATCTATTATTTTTAAATATAATGACTCTGTTATTTTTGATAGTGATTCAAGCTTTTCCTCTACTTTGATATACGGTAAAAAATTGTACCATATAATGGGTACTTTTCTATTAATAACATTATAATAATCGGAATTGTATATCACTTTGGCGTTGTCTCCAGGTTTATCTTTTTGCATTTCAAAGATTACTTTCCCATCAACCTCACTAATTTTGAATCCAATCACATCAATAAATCTTCGCTTTTTGTTATAGGTAATTTTTACCGAATACTCAATTTGATCATATCTATCTGTATCATAATTTTGCTCATACTCGTTAACCCAATTTTCAGTCAAGTCTTTCTCTTGTTTAAGCCAGTACCGGTATTCTGGCATTTCTACTCGCAGAGAAATAACCATTGGCTTCTTATGGTCAATTTTATGTTGAT
>CAZBKS010000103.1:0-7279 GCA_964492475.1 uncultured Syntrophomonas sp.
AGGGTGATCATTAATTCCCTTCAACAGCACCGCCTGGTTGCCCAGGACTACCCCTGCTTTTACCAGCCTGTCGCAGGCTTTTTTTGCTTCTGGGGTTACTTCCATAGGTGAGTTGAATTGGGTATTTATATAAAGCGGTTCATGTCTGCTCAACACCGCACACAGTTCCGGAGTTATTCTCTGAGGCAGTGTAACCGGGGTTCTGGTGCCCAACCTTTTAATTTCTACATGGTCCATGTTGTCCAGCTCACTAAGCAGCCAATCCAGCACCGAGTTGCTCAACATCAAGGCGTCTCCACCGGTTATAAGCACATCCCGGATTTCTTTATTATTTCTGATATAATCAAGTGCCAGGACCAGATTGGCCATGCTGGCGTGGGTATCCTTTTGTTCGAAATTACGGCGTCTTTGGCAGTGCCGGCAGTACATGCCACATTGATTGGTCACGTTAATAATCAATCGATCCGGATATCTTCTGGTTATGGTAGGTGCAGGACAGGTTTCAGCTTCTCCCATAGGGTCTTCATAACCGCTGTCGTCATGCAATTCCCGTATATCCGGCACCGACTGTTTATATATCGGGGAATTTTTATAATTAACAGTATCGATCAGGCTTAAATAATATGGCGATATTGCCCAGCGAAAATGGAGGGATATCTCGGCTATTTCTTCGATTTCGTAATCTTTCAGAGGAATCAATTCTTTAAGAGTCTGCACTTCACTTATCCGGTGCTTCATCTGCCAGCCCCAGTTATTCCAGTCAGATTCTTTAGCATTAAAATATTTCATTATATATTCTTTATTTTCTTTGCTGCGTTCCTCCATTCTAAAGCCAGTCTCTATACTAGCTTCAATGTCCAAATAATCCTGAATACGAGATCTTAACTCTCCAGCTCTCTCCAAACCGGCGGCATGATCTGAGTTTTTTGGCATAGTAAAGTCCTCCTTGTTTTAGTTTATTCACCAGGTCCAGTTGTTTCTTGAAAACTGGATTGATTGGATTAATATGAATCTCTTTACCTTGATGGACCACAACAACTCTCTTCAGTAGAAACACGGACAGCAACAAGACCTTATGCGTCTTAAGAGACTCCATGTAGCATCCTGTAAGCATCCTGTACAAAAAGGTAAAGCAAATATATCCGTATCACAATATACATCTGGTAGAGATATCCACTATTTTAGGAATATAAGAAAAGCTTGAGATGATTATTCTGGGACAAACATTAACCACTCATCCAACTTTTCCTGTAGTGCCTACGAGGTTAGCTGACGGATTCGGGCCAGGAAGCCCTACCAGTAAACTGGATTCACCCCAAAATTTGGTTCCCCCGTTTGCTCCATCGGGCGATGCAGCAATTCGGCATAAATTGAAAAATATTGTTAAATATTATTTGGTTCTTTATATATTATAATGGTTTACCTTTAATGATGTCAAAGTGCGTATTAATACTAAATAACGTCAGTCATACTTTACCCCTGATATTGGATGTTAAACCATTTACGTGGCACATGTTAATAATACCATATATAGAATTAAAAGGAAATGCGTGCTGAAAAGATGTTATTTTTATTATGTTAAAGTGATTCCATTAGGGTGTGGATAATAATAGAGATTCATAGGCGTGTTAATCCAGGAGGTATATTATTTGAAAAGTGACTTTGTTGAGTATCCTTTATAGATCGTGGTGTAATTATCCATCGCATACCAGTAATGGATTTAAGAAATGAATAGAATTGTTTATAAGGAAAATAATATAAAAAAATGTTGAGGTGATTTAAATGACATTGGTTCCTTATGACAATCCGTTCCGACAGCTGGAAAGCCTGCGCCATGGAATGAACAGTTTATTTAATGAAGGATTTTTCAATTATTCCCAGGCTCTGCAAAATCCAAAAGTTGATGTGTACGATGCTGGCAGTGAAGTAATTGCTTCCTGTGAGATACCGGGCCTGGAAAAAAAAGATGATGTGAGGATTGAAATTCGTGATGATATTTTAACTATCAGTGGCACCATAAACCGGAATGAAGAAATACGAGATGAACAGATGCATCGAAAAGAACGTTTTACGGGACGTTTTCAGCGTTCCATTCGGCTGCCGCATAATGTATCACCAGATCAGTCCAGCGCCTCCTATAAAAATGGTATTCTGGAAATTAAGATGCCCAGAGCAACGGCAGGTAATCAGAAAATGATCGATGTGAGTTTTAACTGAAAACCTTCGTAAAAATTTGACTAATATGGCCGTGAGTAAAAAATCACGGCTATATTAGTATATTTATTAAGCGCCAACCTTATCGTTTTTTTGCCGGTCAGCATTTATTGGGCTTGTTTCTATTCGCCTGATCCATAAGGAATGGCGGTGTCTGGCATAATCCAGGGAAATTTTGCCGTTAAACATACTTAAAAACAGGGGGCGATTAGCTTTGATTAAAAAGGCCAGTAAATGTGCCACTACAGAAATAAGCAAGACTACGGTAAAAATATTGTGCACCTGGGTGGCCCAAAAACTAACCGGCAGGGGGATAGTGATGTCGGGCAGGTTCTTGAAGACTTTCACCAAGCCTGTAAAAATAAGCCCGGCAATAGATATTGCGGTAACCGCAAAAGCCATTCTTTGCTCGGCCAGATATTTGTCATTCTCGGGCTCTTTCGCCAATCCCACTAAAGAAGCAAATATAATCAATGATTCTTTAAAATCTCCCTTGCGAGGAAGAATATCGGTTTTTTTGCTAAACAGCAGATAGAAAATATAGAAAAAACTGATAAAAACCAGCACCGCTGCTGCATGATAATGAAGCTTAAGTGTGATCAAGTAGTTACTCGTCCACTGCAAGCCGGGTATTTGATCAACAAAATACCTTTTGTATAGCGGCATCTGACCAAAGCCAGTAAAAAATAGCATAAAAATAGAAAGGGCAGTAATCCAGTGAGTAAAACGAACTTGTAAACTATGCCTGAGTATTTTCATCATTATCAACTCCTGTCATGGTTTTATACACGCTCAGTCCCGCGGCTAACAAACCAGCGACGGGAGCTATCAAAAAGCTTTTGGCCATACCCGCTGGTTCGTCCAAAATATTGGCAACTCCAACCGGCATGCCTGGCCGCCCCGGCTTTCCGTCAACTTCCTGCTCAAGGATAGCATTATGGATGGCTTCAAAGGGAAGCATCGACAGATAATAAGTAGAAGTACCCCCATTTTCCAGGTCTCCATAAAGGTAGCCACCATTATCTTGAGCCCATTTTCTTGCATAGTGCTGCATATCCTTCTTCTGTCCGAAGCTGACGGCACTATTGGGGCAGGCAGAAACACAGGCAGGTTCCTGGCCTTTTTGAATCAGATCGTAACACAGGTCACATTTATACATTACCCCTCCACCGGCATACTTTGGTGCCACTTCCTGGTACAGGCCAATCCCGGCTTGACGCTGAGGTATCTGCCAGGGACATACATCCCGGCACTTGGCACCGCCAAAACATCCATCCGGGTTGATAACAACCGGGCCTTCCGGCATTTTTTCATTTACCCCAAAAGGACAGAGTGATGAGCAGGGGGGATTATCACAATGCAAACATCTTCGCGGAACATGTACCTCGTGCAAGTTACCTTCATGCTCTACCTGCAGATGCTGCACATAAGTCCAGTTGTAAGGAGTCAGCCGGGTAATCAAGCCCTGCTTATCTGACCAGTCTTCATGTTTGGGCTGCGGCCAGTAGTCCATGATAGGTTCTTCCGGTTGGGGAAAATTAGCTTGATTCTTGTTTCTGCAAGCAGTCACACACATGGGCGTATCTAGACCAGCGCACCCATCACACTTGGTTAGATCAATAATAGTGGCATATTCGTCAGTAGGATTTAACGCTGCTGTCGTCTTGTTAACACCGCTCAGTACTGCAGTGGCAGCAATACCCGAATAAGCAGCCCGCTTTATAAAATTTCTTCTGGACATGGACATATATGAATCCTCCTCCAAGATTATAATAAGTGTATAATAAACGAACATTCGTTTATAGTCAAGATATATTCTGTGGATTATGGACGTTTTGTGGTGCCATGGCACCACCAGCTTGACTATAAACGAATGCTTATTTATTATTAAATTGAGGTGATTGAATGCGCAGGAAAAATGAAGAGAAAAAGCAGAATATAAAACAAGCGGTAATCAAGCTGATTCTGGAGGAAGGATTTCATGGCGCATCAATCTCCAAGATTGCCAGGGAGGCTGGTGTGTCTCCGGCAACCGTTTATATTTACTACAGCAGTAAAGACGAGATGCTGCGTGAGATCTATCAGGAGTATGCAGACCAGGTATATTCGCATTTGCTTGAACAAATTGATAAGGACATGAATGGGAAACAGTTTATTGAGACTATTTTAAAGACTTATTACTCTTATATTAATGAGCAGGAAAAAGTGTTTTATTTTGTTGAGCAGTTTTCCAGCTGCCCTTCTTTGGCGGACAACTGTCGGGATACGGAAGGGTGTTTTAAGATATTTTCATTGTTTGATGATCTTAAGGAGAAGATAATTCTAAAAAATATAGATAATGTAATAATATATTCCATGCTATTCTATCCGGTTAAATGTATAGCAACCCGGTATAGGGAAAATCAAATTGAGGCTGAGTCGGCCCTGGCTGAATTGATAGAATTGATACAGGAAACCCTACTCGCTTCAGATTCGAATGCAAGGAAGTTGGAATAGTCGTGTGCCGGTTTTATAAACGATGTATTTAAAAGTCATAAAATTAGCCGTGAGTTTTGCTCACGGCTAATATATCATTAGACCAATTCAGATCAGGCCACTTGTTTAACTTAGATATTACAGCATTTATTCCTGTAGATTAGCTTCATCCGGATCGGCATAATAGTTTAGCGCCGGGTTCTGCCTCTGCAGAAGGTTCAGAGTAGATTCGTATTCGCACAATACAACCAACCGCTGGTTCTGGTCCATGACCCCCAGGCTGCTGAGGGTGTTGAGCCGGGCAGGATCAAGGGGTGAATCAGACTTTACCCAGCGGGCTAGCTGATAAGGAAGGCGTTCCAGCCTGATGTCGGCTCCATACTCGCTTTTAAGGCGATAGGTGAATACTTCGAATTGCAATTCGCCTACTACGCCCAGTATTAATTCTTCGGTCCGATTTACTGCACGAAAGGTCTGCACAGTTCCTTCTTCCACTAACTGGGCCACTCCTTTCTGGAACTGCTTATATTTCATGGCATTCATATTCAATACCCGGGCAAAATGTTCAGGCGGAAATTGCGGCAGTGCTTCAAATTCAAAGCTGTTCCGCTCGCATAAAGTATCCCCGATACGGAAGGTGCCGGGGTCATGAAGCCCGATGATGTCTCCCGGATAGGCCTCTTCAATTATGTCCCGGTCCTGGGCCAGGAACTGCTGGGGCTGAGCCAGTTTTATTCTTTTGCCGCTGCGCACATGGTTGACGGTCATGCCTCGTTCAAATTTGCCGGAACAGACGCGCAGAAAGGCAATCCGATCCCGGTGCGCCGGGTTCATATTGGCCTGAATCTTGAAGACAAATCCCGAAAAACCGCTATTGACCGTATCCACCAGACCAACACTGCTGTTATGGGCATGGGGGGCTGGCGCCAGCTGCAGGAAATTATCCAGGAAAGTTTGTACCCCGAATTTACTGATAGCACTGCCAAAGAAGACCGGGGTCAGTTGGCCCTGCATAATTTTTTCTTCATCAAATTGATCACCGGCAATATCCAGAAGATCAATTTCCTCACACAATTTATCATACAGGAAGGGGTCAATTAAATCTCGTATCGCCGGGTCTTCCAATCCACGATTGGACAGGGCAATAAACTTGCTCTGATCTTCTTTATGGTACAGCTCTATCTGCTGGTTGTGCCGATCATAGATTCCGCAGAAATCATCCCCCATACCTATCGGCCAGTTCATGGGACAGGAACGAATACCCAGCACTCGTTCCAGCTCTTCCAGCAGTTCCAGGGGATCTTTTCCGTACCGGTCCATTTTATTTATAAATGTGAAGATAGGTATGCCACGCTGGCGGCAAACCTTGAATAACTTTATGGTCTGGGCCTCCACTCCTTTGGCAGCATCAATCAGCATTACAGCACTGTCAGCTGCAGTCAAAGTGCGGTAAGTGTCTTCACTGAAATCCTGATGTCCAGGAGTATCCAGGATGTTTATGTGATGTCCCTTATAGCCGAAATGCATGGCACTTGAGGTAACGGAAATACCGCGTTCCTTTTCAATCTGCATCCAGTCCGAAGTTGCGAATTTCTTTGCCTTGCGTCCTTTCACCTCGCCGGCCATGCGAATAGCACCGCCAAAAAGCAGCAGTTTTTCTGTAAGGGTGGTTTTCCCAGCATCAGGATGAGATATAATGGCAAAGGTCCGCCGCTTATCCACCTGAGACTGTATATCTTCATATAACATTGACACGCTTAATTTTCCTCTCTATTGAAAAATACATCAGCTTATTATTCTATCATAAAAATGCTCCTGACCAAATGGGTAAAGGAACTAAATTTTCTAGTTGACTCTGACGTAACATCAAAATTCATTCAGTACAGCATACGGGTTTTCTGTCTCCATGGAAGTAGGAGTTTTCTTGTGATAGGATTAGATAAACAAGGAAAAACTTAATCCCATAAGCAGGATGAATTCCAGTATCAGAAAGATATATTCAGCCGGGCGGATTCATTAACCTTATTAAGTAAACAAACCATGGCCAATATCAAATCAGGTCTTACAGGGAGGTAAACTGGTATGGAAAAAGTAGTGATCAGGCAACTGGTAAGAGATAGCAGCAGATATGACAAGCAGGAAGTTGAAATCAGTGGTTGGATAAGAAGCAATCGGGATCAGAAATCCTTTGGGTTTTTGAGCGTGAACGACGGTACTCATTTCAACAGTATACAAGTGGTATATGAAAAGGAATCACTGTCAAATTTTATGGAGGTGTCCAGATTCAGAGTCGGCGCCGCCGTAAGAATCTTGGGGGTATTAGTTGTAACCCCTCAAGGTAAACAGCTATTCGAAATTAAAGCCCGACAGGTTGATCTGGAAGGTGATGCGCCGGAAGACTACCCCATCCAGCCCAAAAGGCACAGCCGGGAATTCTTGAGGCAGGTAGGCCACCTGCGTCCCCGTACCAACCTGTTCTCCGCTGTTTTCCGGGTGCGGTCGCTCTTAGCCTATGCTATCCATATGTTTTTCCAGGAGCGGGGCTTCGTTTATGTCCATGCGCCTATTATCACTGCCAGCGATGCAGAAG
>CAZBKS010000104.1:0-7267 GCA_964492475.1 uncultured Syntrophomonas sp.
GACATTCCTGCCACCAGGAACTTAGGGGTAGGTGTGTCCCTGTTCCTTAGCCGCCCCAAGGGTAGGTGTGTCCCCTGACCTTATTACGAGAGCCCCGCTATAGCACCGACTAAACATGGTTCCTCTTCAATAGCTCATAGTACCAAACCCGGTGTGTCCCCTTTCCTTAGCCCGAGAATGGGTCCCTATTTCCCGGCCTTTGCGCGGCAAATATTATGTGCTTTTGATAAAGGTCCCTAATATTTATTATTTTAATAAATCTTCCTTTAAATAGCAGGATTTGTCTCGAATTATGAAGAAATCTTACTTAATAGCCTACGTTTCTAGGCAATTGAGTGGTAAAATGGGACTATAACTGAGGGGGGGTATTGCTTAAATATAGAATTAGGGGGGTATGCTTAAACAGCGTCCGGTTAAAAGCAGCAGCAAACACAATCCAGCTCTCCAATGATTATAGCACTCGGACATAATTAGATCAGGAGGGGGAGATATATTAATGAAGAGCATACGGGCACAATTGACCGTGTATGTGGTAATCACGCTTATTTTAGTATGTGCAGGACTTGGCGGCATTAGTTACAGCCTGGCCTCAAAGACTATGTTAGAAAATATTAATAGTCAGGTATCTACCAAAGCCGAAGACACAGCTCAGGCAGTAGCTGACGAAGTAAGTAAGCAGCTGGCGGTAATGGAAACCCTGGCTGCCAATGATAAAATCAAAAGCATGGATCTGGAACAGCAGATGCCGCTGTTGAAAAAGGAGAATTCACGACTGGGTTATATTATGTGTGGACCGGCGACCCCAAATGGAGATGCCTTAACCACTACTGGAGTTGCCTTTAATATGGCGGACCGGGATTATTTCCAGCAGGCTTTAAACGGCCGCTCAACTATTTCAGATCCGTTAGTAAGCAAAGTGGATTCCAGCGTAGTAGTAACCCTGGCAGTGCCCATAAAGGATGATGCCGGGAAGATAAAAGGAGTCCTGGTAGCAGCTCTGGATGCCGCAGTATTATCTCAGAAGGTAGCAGAAATAACCTTTGGAGAAAACGGCTATGCGTATATGTGTAATGAAGAGGGCACGGTTATCGCACATCCCGACCAGCAGTTAGTACTGGATCAGTATAATCCTGCTGATAGCGGACTTGCAGATCTTATTGCCCACGTAGATAAAATGGCTGCCGGGCAGGAAGGTTTTGGTGAGTACCGATGGACTGATGGAAAAATCAAGTTTATGGGCTATGCACCTGTAGAAGGTACCGGCTGGGCGGTAGCTGTTACGGCACCCAAAGACGAAGTGATGGCCGGAATTACCAATATGTCGCAAAAGGCCCTGGTATCATCGCTGGCTTTTCTTTTGTTGGGCGCTTTGATAGCCATATGGCTGGGAGCACAAATAGCAAAACCGCTATCTGCCGCTGCCGGCTACAGCGAACAAATAGCCCAGGGTGACCTCACGGTTGAAATCGCCCCATCCATGCTGAGCAGGAAGGACGAAGTAGGCCATTTACTGCGCAGCATGGATAATATGATCAAGAATTTAAAGAATATGATGATGGATATTGCTCGAAATTCCCAGGAAGTTGCAGCATCCAGCGAGCAGCTCTCAGCATCCAGCCAGAACATCGCCACCGGTATGCAGGAAACTTCGGCTGCAGTAGAAGAGATATCTGCCGGAATGGAAGAAGTATCCGCAGCCGCAGAAGAAATTAACGCTTCATCGGAAGAGATCACCGCAACTCTGTCCCAGGTAAATAGCGAAGCTGACCAGGGCTATGACAATTCTCTTCAGGTTCAAAAGCGGGCTGCTTATACACGAGACGAATCTCAGAAGGCTCTGGACGAAACCAACCAGATATACGGCAGTATACGGCATAAGGTGGAAAAGGCTATTGAAGATTCCAAAGTAATAAATGAGATATCCGGAATGGCCGGTAAAATAGCCGACATAGCCAATCAAACCAACCTGCTGGCTCTCAACGCAGCCATAGAAGCTGCTCGAGCCGGAGAACACGGCAAAGGCTTCGCTGTAGTAGCTGAAGAAGTAAGGAAACTGGCTGAAGACTCTGCGAACTCGGTTGATGCCATTCAAACCATAACCCAGCAGGTACAGAGTTCCATAGTAAACCTTACGGGAAATACCGAGGAGCTGCTGGATTTTATTAACAATAATGTGACCAGGGACCTGGGACGTATGACCACAGCAGGAAAATATTACTCCGATGATGCCGACATGTTGACTCAACTGACCGGGGATACCAGTAAGAATATCCAACAAATCATGGCTTCCATGCAGGACGTTACCAGGGCTATCGAAGCTACTGCAGCTACCATTGAACAGTCCAACGCAGGGTCCCAGGAAATAGCCCGACACACAGAAACAGCAGCAACCGCAGCGTCAGAAATAAATACAACCGCAGCCCGATTGGCCGAAAGCGCAGAAATCCTAAACAACCTCATCCTCCAATTCAAAATTTCTTAACTATAACGGGGACATTCCTGCCACCTGGAACTCCAAGGGTAGGTGTGTCCCCTGACCTTAGCCCGAGAATTACGCGACGCTTCCTACCATCCATGAAGTGCCTCCATAAACCCAGTCATCTCGACCAGGTGTGTCCCCTTTCCTTGACCTGAGAACTCCACTTCACAGCCCACCATCCAAGAAATCAACCAAATGACTATGTAGTACCAAACCAGGCGTGTCCCCTTTCCTTAGCCCGAGAGTTTCGTTCTCAATTCCCATTACTCAGTCAATCCACTGATATTCATGATTTAAATGGAATTTAAATCCAATATTTTAGCATATGAGTCTATGGTTTCATATTTTACTTTATTTACTTAAAATTAGTATTTTTATGCAGGAAAACACAACATTTGTATAGAATTCAAGACTATCGTTTTATATTTACTGAATATTCTTATCAGAGATAAGATAGTTGAGAGGAGGGTATATCCAAAAATACCTAAAAAAGGGGGTGTTAATAGCGTAAAATAAGTCCTAAATCAATTCTAATAATAATAGCTGCAGTAGAAATATGAAATTCCATTGGGAGGGAGAGTTTTATATTGAAAAGCATACGAGCACAGTTAACGATTTATGTAGCAATCATTCTTTTAGTGGTCTGTACGGGACTTGGCTTCATTAGTTACAACATGGCATCCAAAACCATGTTGGAAACCATCGAAGACAGCATATTAAACAAAGCTGAGGATGCAGCCCTAGCAGTTGCTGACCAGGTACAAATGAATCTTGGCATAATGGAAACCCTGGCTGCCCACGAGAAAATCAAGAGTTTGGATTTGGAACAGCAGATGTCGGTACTGAAACCCGAAATGGGGAGACTTGGAATACAAGGATTCCTGGTAAGCGGCCTGGATGGTTCGTCCATTAATCATTTGGGGCAAAAAATCAATATAGCAGACCGAGCCTACTTTCAAAAAGCCGTAAAAGGAGAATCCAACATTTCGGATCCACTGGTAAGTAAAGAAGATTCCAGTGTTGTTGTCACCATGGCAGTTCCTATCAAAGACGCCGCAGGACAAATAAGACAAGTCCTGGTGGCATCCATGGATGCATCGTCTCTATCTGACGGTATCGGCACTATTACTGTAGGAGAAACCGGCTACGCATATATGGTAAACCAGGAAGGCGTAGTTATCGCTCATGCCGACCAGCAGCTGGTTATAGATCAATATAACCCTTACGATAGTGGATTAACAGACCTGATAGCCCATGTGGATAAAATGACTGCCGGAGAAAAAGATTTTGGAGAATACCTGTGGACTGATGGCAAAATCAAATTCATGGGTTATGCACCGGTACCAAATACCAGTTGGTCAGTTGCGGTTACCGCACCCAAAGATGAAGTCATGGCAGGAATAACCACCATGGCTCAAAGAACTGTAGCTGCTTCACTTGGCTTTCTCTTGCTGGGCGCATTAGTGGCAATATGGCTGGGGATAAAAATTGCTAAACCGATAGCAGCTGCTGCCGCCTACAGCGAACAACTCGCTCAGGGTGATCTCACCGTTGAAATAGCAGCATCTATGCTGGCCAAAAAGGATGAAGTAGGCCAATTGCTGCGAAGTATGGACAATATGATCAAAAACCTGCATCAGATGATGTTAGACATATCCCGTAATTCTCAGGAAGTGGCTGCATCCAGCGAGCAGCTCTCAGCATCCAGCCAGAACATCGCCACCGGCATGCAGGAGACTTCTGCTGCCGTAGAGGAAATATCGGCCGGCATGGAAGAAGTATCTGCAGCGGCAGAAGAAATCAATGCATCATCGGAAGAAATCGCCGCCACGCTTACTCAGGCTAACAGCGAAGCTGAAAAGAGCCATCAGGATTCAGTAGAAGTTGAGAAGCGCGCTGTTTATACCAAGACAGAAACAGAAAAGATGCTGGATGAAACCACCAAAGTATATGATGCGATTAGACAAAAAGTTGAAGGGGCTATTGAAGAATCCAAAGTAATCAATGAAATATCCGGAATGGCCGGTAAAATAGCCGACATAGCCAATCAAACCAACCTGCTGGCCCTCAATGCAGCTATAGAAGCCGCCCGGGCTGGAGAGCACGGCAAAGGCTTTGCAGTAGTTGCTGAAGAAGTAAGAAAGCTGGCCGAAGACTCTGCCAATACGGTTGATGCCATACAGGGCTTGACTCATCAAGTACAGAATGCTATTGATAATCTAATTGGCAATACCGGGGAATTACTGGAGTTCATTAACAAGGATGTAACCCGGGACTATGGCCGCATGGCAGAAGCAGGAGCATTCTATGCTGAGAACGCGGAATTGCTGAGCAAACTGACCGGCGATACCAGCAAGAGTATTCAGCAGATTATGCTTTCCATGCACGATGTAACCCGGGCTATTGAATCTACCGCGGCTACTATCGAACAGGCCAACTCCGGTTCACAGGAAATAGCCAGAAACACGGAAACTGCAGCAACGGCTGCTTCGGAAATAAACTCCACCGCAGCCCGCCTGGCCGAAAGTGCAGAAATCCTGAACAACCTCATCCTCCAATTCAAAATTTCTTAACTAAAATGGGGACATTCCTTCAAACAAGGCACTCCAAGGAAGGTGTGTCCCCTGACCTTGACCGGGACATTCCTGCCTGTAATGGGGACATTCCTACCACCAGGCTCTCCAAGGGTAGGTGTGTCCCCTTTCCTTATTACGAGAGCCCCGCAATAGCACCGACGAAACATGGTTCCTCTTCAATAGCTCATAGCTCCCAGCCTGGTGTGTCCCCTTTCCTTAGCCCGAGAAATTCAACCTACTTCCCACACTCCGCTAGATCGCCTGAATAACTCAGTCATCCTTAGCCAGGTGTGTCCCCTTTCCTTGACCTGAGAACTCCACCTCACAGCCCACCAATCTTAGATATATCCAGACAACTCTATGCTCCCAGCCAGGTGTGTCCCCTTGCGTCCCTACATCAGGCGGTTTATCTCCTCCAGCGTATCTCCCGTATGGCCCCCGTCAATTTTTACCAGGGCAGCATGATCAAGCTGGGTGCGCCCTTTATTAATAATAATCAAATCCCGGTAAAAAGTTGAAAACTCCTTAACAAACCCGGCCAGAGGGTACACTGTCAGGGATGAACCTATTACCATTAATACCTGAGACCCCAGGATCATGTCCCGGGCCTCCACATAATTTTTAATATTCTCGCCAAACAATACCACATCAGGCTTCAAAACACTTCCACACTTCTCACAGCGTGGAACAACATCCGTACAACTCTTTACGTATTCATCACCATAGACCCCCTGGCATCTCCGATTTCTACAGACATAACGATCAGCGGTACCGTGAATGGCTACAACTTTCCGGCTGCCCGCCTTTTCATGCAGGCTGTCAATATTCTGAGTAACAATGCCATTCACACGGCCCTTTTTCTCCATATCTGCCAGCACCTGGTGGGCCTTGCCGGGCTCTGCCGGCGGAAACACAAAATGCTGCCGGTAAAATTCATAGAATCCCTCCGGATCACGATTAAAAGCATTAATATTAATGATATTCATCACCATATTCTCTCCCAGTTTACGGTATATGCCATCCGGCCCCCGAAAATCAGGGATGCCTGCTTCAGTGCTGATCCCCGCACCCGTTACTACTATAGTATTACGCGAATTAGCCAGAACACCTGCGACTTGATCAATAGCCTTCTTGTCCATTTTTCCATATCCCTGCCTTTCCTATTAGATTATCTTCTATACAACCCATTTCCAATCCTTCTAAAAGCGTTCGGCTGCCTCTTCAGCCCCGGATATCTTGCCCGAATACTCTTTTCCCTCTCATCAAGCTAAAATTTTTCCTTTAATTAGAACACAAACCATGTTTTTACATACAATATATTAGAAGTCTTAAGCAAGGCTTCTAAAATCAGGCAGGAGGTCCAATACGTGGCAGTAACTACTATACCGGTAACCAGTGAAATGGTTTTGGTAATGGATAACGGTACCGGAGCGAGCGGACAGCAGTTAAAAAAGAATCGGGTCTACAAAGATGTTAAAACCGCAGCAGACAGCGAAGATGTTTTTTCAGTAGCCCAGAGCCTTTTAGGCCTGCAGGAAAAGACTAATCTTTCCATCCAACGCAATAACTCCAGTGAAATAGCGGAGGAATAGCAGGTATTAACCCCAGGGATGCATCCCGATTTATTACTACCTTTCTTTCGTCAGGGAAAAGTCTTTAATCATTGAGGTTTAGAGATCGTTTGCTAAACCTCGGCTTGAGGAGGAAAAACATTTGAGTGAAACTAGCAGAACCCTGGAGATGACATTCGCCACTGAACTTGATAAAAAACAGGTAATCCGCGTTGCAGAAGCCAGGAGCGATGTAACAGACGCGGAAGTCACAGCAGCCATGGATAACATTATCAGTAAAAATATCTTTTCAGGGGCCGGAGGAGAACTGGTCGAAAAAGTAAGCGCCCGGTTAATCACCACCCAGATAGATGAATTCGATATCCTATAAACACCAGGGGCGAAGGTTAAAACCTTCGCCCCCAATGTGTTATAAATTATTCATTAACAATTACCAGCCTAAGTATTTGTTAATATTTTCCATAATGTCTTCCCAACTGCTGTCTATCTCCTAAACTTTTGTTTAGGGTCCCCAAGGGGCACTGTAGAATTCAGGCAAAGGCTAAAGGCTCATCACTCTTTTAAAAATACCATAGCTTGCACTGCCGGTCATTTTTCAACATTATATTTGGTATTTCGACATTATACAATGGATTGCGACT
>CAZBKS010000105.1:0-7258 GCA_964492475.1 uncultured Syntrophomonas sp.
TTTCCAGCAGCATAAGCATGGCTGAAACTGCTATAACTACTATCGATACCGCTATCGCCACCGTATCAACCCAGCGTGCAGCTTTGGGTGCTTACCAGAACCGTCTGGAACACACCATTAACAATCTGGACACCTCGGCTGAAAATCTGCAGTCGGCTGAATCACGCATCCGTGACGTGGACATGGCTTCCGAGATGGTGGAATACACCAAATACAGCATACTTTCACAGGCAGCCACCGCCATGCTGGCTCAGGCCAACCAGCTGCCCCAGAACGTACTGTCCTTAATGCAATAGTATTATAAACCCAAATACGAATACGAATATAAACACAAACGTCCCCCTGCTGCTAGGGGGACGTTTCAGTATTAACGGCATGTTCAACTCCTTAATTTTGATTGTTGTCATTTACACGCAATCTAAGGCATTCTCAATAGGGCTAAAACTTGACGAATAAAATATTTCAAATCAGAGAGCTTATTTTCTATTATCTGAGACTTATTTAAGATTAAATCTCTATCCACCATAAACCTGGCCTCTTTCCTGGATTTTCTCTATAATTGCCTTTCTTTCTTCATTTAAACGGGTATATTTTTTTAGTGCCAGCATGAAGAATTCCTTACGGAGAGATGGTTCTTTATCATATATTACTCTTCCTTTTTGCAGTATTTGTACCTGCATAACAGGGGAAACCTGGTTTAGATCAATTAAATCTATGTCTTTTTTTAAACGATATGACAAATGCTGGGCAGAATTAAAAATATCCGTACCGCGGGGTCTGTCTTTTCCCAGAAAGGCGATATCTATATCACTTTCCGGGCGCGCTTTATTAGTGATGCTGGAGCCGAAGATGATATTGAAAAAAAGATCCCGGCTATAAGCCGGGAGAGAGGATATTAGGTGCACAATGATAACTGGAGTTTTTAAGGAGGTTGGTTGCATTTCTTAAATCAATTTGCTGATGTTTCCTCTTTATACTCTCAAGTCGATTTGCTGCATGGTTCCGACAGTGCCGTTTTCCTTCAGGAATATGCCGCTGGACACTACCTTCCCGTTTAATTCATTGCTGCTATTGGTCAGGGAAAATTCAGTATCCATACAGGCCAGACAGATGGCCCCTATTCCTTTTTGCCCCAGGGCAAAGAGGCTGTCCTTACCATTGGCATCTTTGGTCCAGATCCGCAGTTGATCAAAGATGGAATCGGTTTCATCAATCCAGCCATTGCCGTCTTCATCGTACTGTGCCAAATCGGCAAAGCCATCTCCGCTGCTGGGACCGAAAAGCTCGCTGCCGTCATTAATTATCCCATCGCCATTCTGATCCAGGGCGAGAAACCCGCTGCCTTCCCGGAGGAAGGATATGGTATCCATATTACCATCAGTATCCAGGTCAAAAGAAAAATTTCTTTCAGTCAGCTCAGCGGCACTGCCGCTGAAGTTAATAACCAGGGGGTCGCAGAGCAGCGCATCTCCGGCTCGGATATGCAGTTCATTATAGGAGTAAAATGAACGGGACATATTTAGACTTGCGGCTATCTGTATTTCCTGACCGTCTGAGGTCTTTACTATCCCACTGACTTGAAAGCTGGTACTTTCTGTTTCCTGGTAGGTTTCATAAGAATCATATGAATAGCCCCAGCCTACTCCGGTGCTGCTGCTAGTACTGATCTGCATCCTGGAACACTGCTCTTTCAATTCCTGGAGCTGCTTCTGCTGGCTGTCATTGAAATCAGTGCTGGGGGAATAAAAGCGGAAGTGTTTTCCGGTAAATGCTTCCAAAAGAGTCCTTAGCACATGGAGTTTCATTTCCTGAGGTGATTTAACCGTTGACGATACTTCCTGGTCCAGAGCATCCTGGGCAGCGGTAGAGAGTTCCAGGGTGTCAGCTGCCAAACCGGCATTATCAGTCGATACACTGCTGCCGGTACCGCTGCTCTTCCAGAACGAAACAGTCTCGGTTTTGCTTGAACTTTCCTGATAAGAACGCTCAGATGACATTTGTAACAAGCTATTGGTGATGTGCATTATATTGTCCCCCCTTTCTGATGTTTAATTATTTTATAATATATCGGCCAATAGTCCTTGCAACTTTAGCATTTTATGTAAAAAGATCAGGATAGGCTAAAGTTTAGGTAAATTTGGACGATACTTATACTACGAAGATTGATGGCAGGGAGGAATTATGATGCGAGTTCAAAGTCAAGGCCAGGTGGATTCAAGCCGGGTTAATAACAGCCAGACTGTGGATGTACACTCTGGAAGCGTAAAAGACGGAAACTTAACTGCCAGCGCCGAAAAAACTAATACGGTGCAGAAACAGGAGCTGGAAAAAGCGGTAGAACTGGTCAACCAGGGTATGAGTATGGGTAATTATCACCTGGAGTTTAAATTGCATGAAGGCAGTGGCCGCTACCAGGTTAAGGTGATCAATTCGGAAAATCAGGAGCTTATTCGTGAAATACCTCCTGAACAGGTGCTCGATTTTGCCGCCCGGGTCAAGGAGATGCTGGCCGAGGAACTGGGGATTATTTTTGATGAATGGGCCTAAGGCTGTTACTTCTACTTAACAGGGAATGCTACTTATTTATTCTAAGGAACGGCGAGGGAGGAAAAAAAGGTGAATGCAAATAAACAACTATACGATCAGTATAAAAAAACCAGTGTGGAGACTACTTCTCCAGGTAAGCTTATAATTATGCTTTACAATGGCTGTATTCTAAATATTCAAAAAGCCAAACAGGCCATTGACAAAAGGGACACCCAGAGCGCACATGAAAACATTATCAAGGCCCAGAAAATAGTCCTCGAGCTTATTGTTACTTTGAACATGGAATATGAGATTGCCCACCAGCTTTTTGTGGTATATGACTATATTTACAATCTGCTGGTAGATGCTAATATTAGAAAGGATACCGGTTTGCTGGATGAAGCGGAAAGGCACCTGGCTGATATGCGTGATACCTGGCAGAATGCGGTACTGCAGTTGAAGCAGCCTCAAGTTCAAAATATACAGAATCAAAATAAGAGTTTTACAGTTAGGGGATAAAAAAAGATGGAAACAAAAGTTATGGAAACACAAAGCGGTGTGCTTGACAATATGCGGGTGTTAAAAAAAATGTATATGCAACTTCTTAAGGTATCGAATACAGGACTGGAGCTTTTTGAAAAAGACTTGAGTGATGAAGAGTTTACCAAAGAGCTAAGAATTATTACTAAGAAATGGAAATCCTTGATGCTCAAGATAATAAAAACCGCAGATCGGGTAAAGGAAATGGAAAGCAAACTGCGGGAAGAAAAGGTACTCGACAGCAGCTGGCCCAATAATGGGGGGAAATACGAAGAATATCTGGAGACTAAAGGTGAGATAATAGAGCTGATTAAAGTAATTCAGGTCAATAACTCTAAAGTTGAGGAGGGGCTGGAGAAGGTAAAAATGCAGATTGACGGAAAAATCGGCGAAAATCGCAAAATCAAAACGGCAGTAAATTGCTACCAACCCATGCCGGTTTTTTATAATGCTTCGTTTTTTGATAAAAAAAGGTAACGAAAAATATCGGAGGAGGGAAACTGTCAGAAAAAAGGGCCTAATATCTTTAAATTATAACTTTTTCGAAAGGCCAGGTAATATATGCAGGATATATAGAGCTTAAAACAGAAATAAGAGATATAATTAGTCTAAACAGGCTAATGATAGAAAAAGTCAGGCAAGTCAGGCTCTATTATCAGAGGGGATCAAAAAACCCAGGTCAGGTTGGGGAATACCAGGGATAATAAGAAAGCTGTGTACCAGTACTATCTGGAACCAGCTAATACAGATGCCGGGTTCTTCCAATATGCATAAATACTGCTTCTGCCTCCTGACTGCTGCAGTAGTGCCTGAAATTTTGATTTAAGGAAGATAATTGGTGGTAAAGCAGATTATCGAGGAAATAGTGGATAACTTTCAGAATCAGCTGGATCTTTATCAGAAGATGGCAGAATTATCTTCTGCTCAGTTAAAATGCCTGGAAAAAAATCCGGCCATGTCCGGAGAGCTAAGAGATGTCATGTCCAAGCGGCAGGCTCTTATGGAAGATATCAGTTCTCTAAATGAGAGGAGCCGTGTCTGTCAGCAGCAGGCAGTGCGGGAATTGGGTATTAATGAGTTTGTATTAAGCAAACTGCAGGGGCGGATCAATGAAGCAGACTATGAACAGTTAAGAAATACAGTCAGCAGTTTGGGAGCCATACTGGAAGCAATCAACGATATGGACCGCAAAAACCAATTACTGATGGTAGAAGTAAATACCAGCGAAACAGGGAGGGAGAGAGAGGCCCGCAGCAGGCAGGCCAGTGATGCTTATCGAGAGTCTATGAATGCGAATGCGAATAAAAAGTGAACCGGATGTATGCGGCCCAAGACCGCGGTAAAGTAATAGAAAAGACAGCTGGCAGGGGACATAGATCCCTTGCTATTTTGATTTTAGAGCTATATAATATGCAATACGGGTTGGTGGGATACTGGAATTATACCAGGTACGCTTCCGACAAAATCATACAAAGTGAGGGATTTTCTATGTTTGAAGACAAAACATTAATTTGCCAGGATTGTGGGCAGGAGTTCATCTTCACTGCTGGCGAGCAGGAATTTTATCATGAAAAGGGCTTTCAGAACGAGCCTAAACGTTGTAAAGAGTGCAGAACCCAGCGGCGGGCAGGCCGAAGTGAACGCGGTCCTCGCCAGATGTTTGATACTACCTGCGCCAGATGTGGGAAGGAAACACAAGTGCCGTTCAAACCAGTTGGAGACAGACCGGTATACTGCCTGGAATGTTTCCAGCAGATGAAAGAGGAAGATGCGATTTAGTTTAATCAGTTGATTAATACGATTATAGCCGGGCCTTCGCGCTCGGTTTTTTAATATGGTGCCAGGCACCATTAACTAACTATTAACTTATCAGTTGCCCCGTTAACGGGTGGTCATGTGTAAGATAAATCATAAAACTTGCCAGTGGGTAAGTGCGAAAGTTGAGTTAGTAAGTTAGTGGCTGATCCCATAAATACACTATAAATGCACATACTATTTACAAGTATTACGATTGTAGTAGAGAAAAGAGCGTTGCTAGTATAAAATAGTAATATAACATTGGGAAAGGAGTGGTCATATGAAACTCGACATCAGGGGAAAAAACATAGAAGTAACCGATGCGCTTAAAGATTATACCACCAAGCGGCTTTCCAAGTTAGAAAAATACTTTGACGATGTGAAAGAGGCCCAGGTTGCCTTATCAGTGGACAGTGAAGGGCACAAAGTGGAGGTAACCATACCCCTTAATGGCATGATTCTTCGAGGTGAAGAAGCTACCGACAGCATGTACAGTTCCATAGATCTGGTAGAAGAAAAGCTGGAGAAACAGATAGATAAATACCGGACCAAATTGTACCGAAATACCAGGGGAGCAGGATTTAGGAAAAGCCTGCGGGAAGAAATTGAAAAAGAGATAAAAAACAAAGTGGAGCCAGCAGGAGCAGCTGAGGCCTTTAATATTGTCAGAACCAAGAAATTTGCTCTTAAACCTATGGATGAAGAAGAGGCTATAATGCAGATGAATCTGCTGGGACATACATTTTTTGTCTTCTTCAATGCCAATACCGACGAAGTCAATGTGGTTTATAAGAGAAAAGACTGTAATTATGGGCTGATTGAACCGCATTTTGACTAGTTGATGCTTGACTGGGAAAAATGCTAATATAAAATAGATCTCTTGCTTGAGGAAAGGAGCCAAAAGGTTCCTTCTTTTTTTAATGAAAGGCAGATGAAAGCATGTTAAAAAATTTTCTTAGGAATATCCTGGACGACAATGAGAAAGAAGTTAAACGCTATCGTAAGCGAGTAGAGGCCATTAATGAGTTGGAATCCCGGTACGGAAAATTAAGCGAGGAAGAATTTCCAGCCCAAACAGAAGAATTCAAGCAAAGACTAAAGAATGGTGAATCATTAAACGATATATTACCAGAAGCCTTTGCAATGGTCCGGGAAGCTTCACGGCGAACCCTGGGCATGAGGCATTTTGACGTCCAGCTAATAGGCGGAATGGTACTAAATGATGGCCGAATCTCGGAAATGAAAACCGGGGAAGGTAAAACCCTGGTGGCCACCCTGCCGGCATATTTGAATGCCCTGGAGGGAAAAGGTGTTCATATTGTTACAGTTAATGACTATCTGGCCGGCAGAGATGCTGAATGGATGAAGCCGGTCTATGAGTACTGCGGACTGCAGGTTGGTCTGGTTGTACACGGTATGAACAGTCAGGAAAAAAAGGCGGCTTATGCCTGCGATATTACCTATGGAACCAACAATGAATATGGATTCGATTATCTAAGAGACAATATGGCAGTAAACCGGGAAAACATGGTGCAGGGACCACTCCATTACGCCATTATTGACGAAGTTGACTCCATATTAATTGATGAGGCCCGTACACCTTTGATTATTTCGGGGGAGGGAGACAAGCCCACCAGTCTGTATTATCAGATTGCTCAATTTGTGCCTCGCTTAAAGCATGAGGATGACTATATAGTGGACGAGAAGGCCCATGTGTCAACCCTTACCGAGGACGGGGTTAAAAAGGTAGAACAGTATTTTCATATAGAGAATCTGTCTGAAAATATGGAACTGGCCCATCATATTAACCAGGGGCTTAAAGCCCATACCTTGATGAAAAGGGATCGTGATTATGTCGTAAAAGATGACCAAGTTATTATAGTAGATGAATTTACCGGAAGATTAATGTTTGGCAGAAGGTACAGTGACGGTTTGCACCAGGCCATAGAAGCCAAAGAAGGGGTAAAGATCGAAAAGGAATCCCAAACCCTGGCTACCATTACCTTCCAGAATTATTTTCGTATGTATGACAAGCTGTCAGGAATGACTGGTACAGCCCAAACAGAAGAAGCTGAATTTAGAAAAATATATAATATGGATGTAGTGGTTATTCCCACCCACATGCCTATGATAAGGGTAGACCACCCGGATATCATTTATCGTACTGAGATGGGAAAATTCCAGGCGGTAGTCAATGATATAGTCGAAAGGCACAAGCAGCAGCAGCCGGTTCTGGTAGGTACTATTTCCATAGAAAAATCTGAACTGCTGAGTTCAATGCTGGCTAAAAGGGGAGTGGCTCATCAGGTATTGAATGCCAAATATCATGAAAAGGAAGCTCAGATTATTGCTCAGGCGGGACAAAAAGGTATGCTGACCATAGCTACCAATATGG
>CAZBKS010000106.1:0-7211 GCA_964492475.1 uncultured Syntrophomonas sp.
GGAAGGCCTATGATAACGTGTCGGTTATACTGCTGTCCCCGGCGAGCAGTAACCGGGGACCCTTAAAACGCCTCTGGGAAAAATTAAAGATTGGAAGGTTAAAGGTGTAATTATGCTGCGGGATAAAAGCATTTTTCTGCCTGCTGTGATTGGCTTATTGGTGGTAGCCATAGTTCTTCTGCTGACTGGTTTCAGTATCTTGCAAAGAGATTATTTTATAGCTGCTGTTGATCGGGATGGGGGAACAGACCTGGGCATAGTACAGGCAGGAGTAGGCAAATTCAAGCATGTTTTGAGTGAAAGTGAAGAGATTGGCAACGTTACCTTCTTGGATAATGATGAATTTGCATACCTGTGCGGTTCAGATGCCAACACCCGGGCTAAATCATTCAGCATGCAAAACAGCAGCCTGAATAACGATGCTGATATTAGAGCGGCCCGTTGTCTTCATCAAGAAATGGGCCGGCGTTTAAATATAAATATTGATGGTGCGGATGACCGGAAAGCGTCGCCAGCGGGGCTGGAAGAACAGGGAAAGGCCTGCCATATACCGGGTACCAGCTATTATCTGTATCTGGCCGATAACACTTTAAACATATATGAATCTACTACTCGGGCAGTCTTTGAAACAGGTGCCAGAGGCGCAAAGTTTTATATTGCGGGATCTAATGGAAATGAGAAGCTAGCTATTGCAGTACCGGAAGAGGCCGGGACAACCGTGTACCTGTATAATTTGCAGGATATGTATTTGATCGGCAATCTGGATATACCGGGAAAAGTTATCCAAATGGACTGGCACTCGGGAGCCGGTGAATTAATTATGGTTTATTTTAATGAAAACGGGAGCAGATACTATGCCATTCGTTGTGAGACCAAAAGCAATGCCCAGCCGGAAATACTGTACGACAATGACCGGGAATTTAATTTATTCTACGCTGAAGCAGATGCTTGCTGATGAACGGAGGTATTGCTTTGAGTGCTATCTGGAAGTACTCGTATGGGCTGTATTATATTGCGGTTGGTTCAGGACTGTTGGTAATAGGTGCTTTACTGGCATGTAAGGCCTTAGCTTATACCAGAAAAAGCCGGGCAAATTCAGCGCTGGACAAAGTCTGTGCCATGGAAAAGACTATGGGCGGTCAGGAAGAGACTCAAATCCTGGATGATTCAGAGCAGGAAACATTATTGCTGGATGAAGAGACCATATTGTTAGAGCGGGGTGGAGAAGAAAGCACGCAGTTACTGTGAAAAAAAAAGTCGAGCAGATAATGCTGATGTGGACCGGTTTTTCACTGATATACTCTAAATAGAAATCATTAGAGATAATACATGGCAATTGGATAAGGGGAAGGGAAGGTTTTGTATGAAGGCTCAAAGCTGTTGGAGAGAAAATACAGCCATACTGATTCTTGCTGTTTTTTTACTGGGTACGATGGCCGATGAAGCGGATAATCTCTAGTAGAGGAGCTTGAGAATGTTAGATAATGGCTATATCCTGGACAACAGGTATCAAATAGAAAGAATCCTGGGCCAGGGAGGACAGGGCTGTGTCTATCTGGCTCGGGATACCAAGCTGGGGACCGCCTGTGCCTTAAAGCAATTTAATAAGAACATCCATCTGCTGGCAGAACCGGAGATATTGAAGCAGCTTAAACATCCTAGCCTGCCGCGAATAACCGACATTATTGTTATGGGTGACCGGGTGTATATTGTTGAGGAATATTTCCAGGGTACGTCTCTAAGTGAACTGATCAGTGACCGGGATTATTGCAATGAGCAGAACGTGCTGCGCTGGTTCCAGGAATTATGCGAAATCCTGGAATACCTGCATGCGGTAAAACCTCACCCCATCATCTATCGGGACATGAAACCGGACAATATCATTATTGATAGTGAAGGCCACGCGCGCCTGGTTGACTTCGGGATTGCCCGGGAATATAAAGCCGGGCAGGAAAGTGACACCATGTACCTGGGAACCAGGGGTTATGCTGCTCCGGAACAGTACGGCACCAAGCAAAGTGATGAGCGTACCGACATTTATTCACTCGGGGTAACCGTGTATCATGCAGTTACCGGTAAAGGACCCAACGATCCACCCTATGAAATACTGTCAATCAGAGAAATAGATCCCCATTTATCCGAAGGCCTGGAAACCATCATCGCCCGCTGTGTAAAAGTCGATCCTATGCAGCGATACCAGACCGCCGCACAGCTTGTTAATGATTTGCAGAACATCCATACTTTAAACCGGGAGTACCGCACGAAACGCTTGAAAAAACGCCTGGCGGCGGCAGCAGGAGTGATATTGATTTTATCTGTTACTTATGGGGTGAACCTGCGTTTTCAGCATTTGGAAGCTGCTCACATGGCAGAATACAGTCAATACCTGGCCGATGGAGCTGCAGCCTATGAAAATGGAGATTACGAGCAGGCGGAGAACTGTTTCAGCCAGGCCGTTGAGATCTATCCTGAGAAGACTGAGACCTATCTGCATTTAGCCCGCAATTATCTAGCCCAGAACCAGAATAAGAAAGTGATCGACTACCTGATTGAGAATATTAATACAGGAATACTGGAGAGCGATGAAAGCGTGAAGTACCTGTTGGGGACGGCTTATTTCAACCTGGAAGATTATGAAAAATCCCTGTGGTATTTTAAAGAAGCAGTTAAGACTGGTGAGCAAACTCTGGGGGAAGACTATTATACTGCCTATCGAGACTTGGCAGTAAGTTATGGGAAAGTCGGGGATTACGCATCGGCCCAGGAAATACTTGACCTGGTTAAGGGCGATTCCAGGTTTGAACGACATATTGCCCATTACATAAATGGAGAGCTGTACCTGCTGCAAAAAGACCACACCCAAGCCTGCAGTGAATTCGAAACCGCCCTTCAACTGGATCAGGGCAACATCCGCTACAAACTAAGCCTGGCCCAGCTTTACCTGACCTTGAATAACCAGGGGCTGGGATATGAGGAGAAGGTGAGCAATTATGAACAGGCTATCTTGCTTTTACAGGAAATCGAACAGGCGGACAGCTACAATATCATGGCCCTTAACTATCTGGGCAAAGCCTGCTATGAATGTGGATTGCTTTATGAAAACCGGGGGAATTCTAAGCAGGACACGTTGTTTCAGCAAGCTTTGCTGGCCTTTAACAAGATCCTTGATATGGGGACTGCAGACATTAATATCTTGATCAATACGGGGATATTAAATGAAAAGTTAGGTAAGGAAACTGATGCCGAACAGGCTTATAAGGCAGCCCTGGAAATGGATGAAAACAGCTCCCGGGCCAACCTGGTGTACGGCCTATATAAGCTCAAACAAAAAGACTATACCCGGGCTTACCAGCATTTGAACAAAACCGTACAGCTCAATCAAAACCCAGGGGAAGTCGCCACTGCCCAGGCCAAGATTGATGAATTGAAAACCAAAGGGTGGATATAAAACTACGTATAACTAGATTGATATATAACAAACAGTCAATTTTAAGGGGAGGAGAGTATCTAATGAGAAAGGTTAAACTAAGAGCCTTATCAGCTCTAATGCTTGTTGTTATGCTTTTTAGCCTGTTAACCGGCTGTTCACAGGGTGGAGCAAGTACTGCCGCTGAAGTTGGTGAAAAGCTGGAGCTGGCCATAAAGTATTTGAGCGAGAGCAATTATGAGCAGGCCATTCTGGCCTACCAGGATGTGATAGAGATTGATCCCAAACAGGTGATGGCTTACAAGGGAATAAGCCTGGCCTATGCCCTGCAGGATAAGATGGATGAAGCGGAACAGGCCCTGCAGGATGGATTGAAAGCTATACCCGGCAGTCAGGAAATAACCCTGACCCTTGCCGGACTCCTGGTGGATTTGGAGAGGAACGATGTAGCGGAAAAGTTGTATAAAGAACTGATTGAAAAAGACGATACATACCTACCGGCATTAAAAGCCTATACATCCTATCTGCAAACTAATGGCCGTAATGCAGAAGCAATCAAGCTTCTTGAATCTGCAGCTGGAAAAAGCGACCACTATTCATTGGACACCCTGCTGGCCTCTCAATACATGAAGATCGGAGAAACCGAAGCCGCCCTGGCAATGATAAAAGCTTCCCTGCAGAAAGAACCCGGACAGGTGGAAGCTTACAACTTGCTCGTGGATCTCTATGCAGATGATCTGCAGGGGTTGCTGGCTTTCGCAGATGAATATACGGTGAGAAACTCAATGACCGGCAGCCTGCTTAAGCTAGCTGTACTTTATCAAATGCAGGATTACGAAGGACTGCTGGGATATTATGATAACTTGTTGCAGGATATTAAGAACAGTCCTAAAGCCCTGTGTCTGGCTGCAAAAGCTAATCTGGAGTTGGGATATACGGATAAAGCATCGGGATTAATGAATCTCATCCAGGCAGATGCCATCAATGATGCTCTGCTGCTGGCGGAGATTGCACAGTATTACTTGGATGCCGGAGAAAAAGACAAAGCGCGTTTGATTGCCAAAGCAGGTATTCGAGTAGATGGTAGCAGCGCAGAAAACCTCCTGGTATTGTACAGTACATATGACAATGCAGGTAAATCCGAGGCAATCCAGTCTATACTGCGGTATCTGCTGCAGAGTATTTATGGTATAGAAAACACTTTGAATAAATTAAATTCCCTGGGAATAAATCTTGGTGACTTTATAGATTCGGCTTTGTGTAATAAGGTTGCTTCTTCAAAAGCGGTCAGCATCCTGTTTGACAGTCAGGATATCGCCAGTATTCAACAGCATCAAGGAAATGGTTTTTCGTTTAATCTCAGTGGGTATTGGGATCAGACTAACGGAACAGTATATATGTGCTTTTTATTTTGTGATACGGATAATGATTTCGGTTTGGGCTGGGTGCCGACTGAGCAGCAGCTATGGAGAAATGTTGTTTTTAGAACCAAGAAATACCGGGTGCACTCTGTCGAAGAATACCGGGAATATATGGAATCAAGGAGATATGGGTATAGGGATGCTAGTGAATTTAATCGAATGCTTTCTAGGTATGATGATTATGAACTTACTACATGGTTTGAATGGGAGAGAGTACATCCCTGCTTCGGGTTAATACCTGGTAATATCCCCCTTGAAGAACACATGAACCGGGCAGGTATCCCTTTGGACTCGGTTATTTTTGTGGATATCGACTGACTGTTACCTCAGGGAGTTCATTATACGATAGACCACAACAATATGAGCCATTAAAAGGGGGAGAATTCATGATCAAAAAAACCATTATAGTCATAATAGTATTATCAACGATAATTGCTGGATACAAATTGCTTGAACACGCATCAGAAGATTTTGTTGCGTATAAACCAGTTATCTACCTATACCCGGAACAGCAGCAGGAAACTGAGGTTAAACTGGATCTTAAGGGGCAGTTCTTCTGCACCTATCCTGCATATAACGATGGCTGGAGGGTTATCGCCGAACCTGATGGTACATTGATTAATTTAGATGACGAAAAAGAGTATTCCTATCTGTTCTGGGAAGGAGGAACAGATTATCCGGACTGGGATTTATCTCGGGGTTTTGTAGTTAAAGGTGAGGATACCAGGGGCTTCCTGCAACTTAAACTGGCGGAAATGGGTTTAACACCTGAAGAATACAATGAATTTATCGTATACTGGCTTCCGCATATGGAGAAAAACCAGTACAACCTGATTCATTTTGCAGGGAAAGAATATGATGAAACAGCCAGATTGGAGATAACTCCGCAACCGGATTCCATATTGCGAGTATTTATGGTTTATAAACCTTTAGAAGAACCTGTAAAAATACAGGAACAAAGGATAAAAAGTTTTGCCAGGAAAGGCTTCACAGTTGTTGAATGGGGAGGAACTGAGATGAAGTAGGTGGTTGCGCTGTTTTACTTTAAGGCAGATAAAAATAGTGCAATTACAAATGGAAGCTCAGGAAGCGTCTAAGGGGAGGAGAGTATCTAATGAGAAAGGTTAAACTAAGAGCCTTATCAGCTCTAATGCTTGTTGTTATGCTTTTTAGCCTGTTAACCGGCTGTTCACAGGGTGGAGCAAGTACTGCCGCTGAAGTTGGTGAAAAGCTGGAGCTGGCCATAAAGTATTTGAGCGAGAGCAATTATGAGCAGGCCATTCTGGCCTACCAGGATGTGATAGAGATTGATCCCAAACAGGTGATGGCTTACAAGGGAATAAGCCTGGCCTATGCCCTGCAGGATAAAATGGATGAAGCCGAACAGGCCCTGCAGGATGGTCTGACAGCTATCCCCGGCAGCCAGGAAATAACCCTGACCATGGCCGGGTTACTGCTGGATTTAGAGAGAAACGATGAGGCAGAGAAACTATATAAAGAACTGGTGAAACAAGATGATAACTACATACCTGCGTTAAGAGCATATACCTCATATCTGCAAAACAATAACCGTGATGCAGAAGCGATCAGTTTGCTAGAAAATGCAGCTGCCAAAGCGGATGACTACTCACTGCACACCTTGCTTGCATCTCTGTATATACAGACCGGGAAAACTGAAAAAGCCCTGGCTTCTATAAAAGCTTCCTTATTAAAAGAACCCGGACAGGCAGAAGCATATGATTTACTCCTGGATATCTATGCAGATGATCCGGAGAGACTGCTAGAACTCAGTGATGAATACGCAGGTAATAATGAAATGCTCAGAGGTCTGATTAAACTTACCGCCCTTTATACCATGAACGATTACCAACAGCTAGGGGCATATTATGATGATCTGCCGGACGGCATAAAAACAACCCCCAAAGCCTTGTGCCTGGCCGCAGCAGCTTACGCTGAATTGGGAAATACGGATAAGGCAGCCAGCTTAATGGATTCTATTCAGGAGGATACCATTAACGATGCTCTGCTGCTGGCAGATATCGCTCAGTATTATTTGGATGCCGGGAATAAAGATAAGGCCCGCAAAATAGCCATGCAAGGCATAAGCATAGACGATACCGTGATAGATAACTATGCAGTAATGTATAAGAGCTATGAAGGCGAAGACAAAAATTTGGCTCAGATGTGGGTTTTGAAGTACCAGCTCCAAAGTTATTTATCATATGAATACAGTTTATCTCAATTAATGGATTACGGATTGGAATTAGGTTCATCTGGTGACGAATTAACCTCTAAAGAAATTGTTCAAGCAATAGTACGGGATCAAAGTAATGTTGAAAAATGGCTTGAAAGCCATGACAATT
>CAZBKS010000107.1:0-7142 GCA_964492475.1 uncultured Syntrophomonas sp.
AAGCTTGCAGAACTTAAAACAGGAGGCGCCCATGTTTAAGATCGGTGATTTTTCTCGATTGAGCCAGGTTACCGTCAAGGCGCTAAGACATTATGATGATATAGGTTTGTTCAAGCCAGCTTCTATAGATGCTGAAAGTGGGTACCGGTATTATTCCGCAGAACAGATGAGCGATTTAAACCGGATTATTACCCTCCGGAATTTAGGTTTTTCGCTGGATCAGGTAGCGCTGATGAGAGAGATGACAATCGTACAGATCAGGGAAATGATGATTAATCGCAAGGAACAGATCAAGAAGCAGCTTGAACAAGAAGAAGAGAAGCTGTTGATGATCGAAGCCAGATTAGAACTACTGGAAAGGGAGGATGTTATTATGGCTGATTATGATGTGGTGATTAAGCAGATCCGGAGTCAGAAGGTAATAGGGAAACGCTCAGTCATTCCTAACTACAGCAGTATCCATGAACTATTCACAGCAGTATGTGACCCCCTGAGTTCGTGTAAGGTTAATTATGCCGGCCCACCTATGGCCATTTATTATGATGGAGAGTATAAAGAAAAAGATGTTGATGTTGAAGTGGCTGTGCCAGTACTGACTGAAGATGAACAGGTGGCTGGTTTTATGGTAAGAGAACTGCCCGGGATAGAACAGGCGGCCTGCCTTATCCACCGAGGGAGTTTTGAAAACCTGCACCATGCTTATTCTGCTTTGATGAAATGGGCAGATGATCACGGATATCAAATCGCAGGACCTGATCGGGAACTATATCTGGTTAATCCGGATGAGTGTCAATCTGAAGATGAATATGTTACGGAACTGCAGCTGCCGGTAGAAAAACTGAAGAAGTAAAACGAGAAAAGGGGATTAAAGAGCCGGTCAGTTTAAAACCGGCTCTCTTTTTGTTTGCGAGGCATGTTGCCGAGCCGACGATCGCATTCGGCCCTTACAGACACTGCTTGGGGATGACATTGATATAACCGTGAGACTACGGGGGGTCATTTTTTAGTATGTATTTGCCTGGGATCTATAATATAATGAAAAACAGGGTATGTGATCGGATGGAAAGATAAAAATATAATTATGGGGAGGGAATATGAATGAGTCACGAAAAAGTTGTAGTTGATTTTAATGTTCTAATAAGAGAGCTGGAAGAAGGATTGGACGCTTTTGCACAGGATTTTCCCCTGGCTGATTTTCAAAAGGGGGACTATAAGCAGTATCCGGTAATAACCCTGCTGGCCTGCAGTGATTCGCGTGTACCAGGTAATATGTTGGGCAGAATGTTTAACCGGGTGTTTTCAATTGAAAATATCGGTAACCAGGTGAAAACGGGTGAAGGATCAATACTCTACGGTTTGCTGCATCTGAGTACTCCATTTATGATCGTATCAGGTCATAGTGATTGTGGAGCCATCAAAGCCGCCAGTTCTGATTTTTCAGGTGAACCGGATGCTTTGAAACAAGAACTGGAAACCGTTCAGGAATCGCTGGCACAGGGAGTAAGAGTGTTTGCAGGCAGTTTATCCAACGATGATAAAGTGAAATTTACCCAGCTGGCTGAATTGAATGTAGATGTTCAGATCAATTACCTTTTGAGTAATCCACAGGTTAAAGAGCTGGTAGATAAAAAAGAACTTTACATATTAGGGGCCATGCTTGATCTGCATGATGTTTATGGCGGTGGGTATGCTAAAACATATGTGAGCAATATAAATGGCGAAAAGAGCCTGGATGCTATCAAAGGATTCTCGAAGCTTGGTTCGCTGGCTGCCAGAGCCAATCGACTCACCTAAATAACAACGAAGCAAACCAGGGGATGGGGAACTAAAGAGGCAGGGCTAAGTACCAGTGCAAGACTGCAGGTACAGGCCTCCGGTTTTCCGCGTCCCCCGGTTTTGATTTGGAGGCAAATTAATAGTGGAGTTTTCATGGCAAGAAATATCTTTTGCGTTTTTTGGAGGGCTGGGATTATTTCTCTTTGGTCTGAGATTTATGTCCGATGCCCTTCAGTCAGTAGCGGGGAATCGAATGCGTACCATACTGGAACAGGGAACCCGAACTCCGCTGAGGGGAGTATTGACCGGTACTCTGGTTACCGCTCTGATACAAAGCAGTAGTGCTACTACCGTGTTAACTGTAGGCCTGGTAAACGCCCGGCTGCTGACCCTGCGGCAGGCTATCGGTGTAGTTATGGGAGCTAATATAGGTACTACCATGACCGCCTACCTGATTGGATTCAATTTGAAAGATTATGCACTTCCCATATTGGGTATAGGTGCTTTGATCTATATGTTTTCCCGCTCCAAGAAAACCAAGCTTATCGGCCAGGCTATTTTTGGCTTTGGAGTTTTGTTCTACGGTTTGACCATTATGGGTGTGGGAATGAAACCGTTAAAGGACCTGCCTTATTTCCTGGACCTAATGATCAATGTTGAGAACCATTCGGAACTGGGCGTATTAATCGGGATGATTTTTACTTTTATTGTTCAAAGCAGTAGTGCTACTATCGGTGTTTTACAGGAGCTGGCTTTCCAAGGGGCGGTCACTTATAAGCAGGCCGTACCGATCTTGTTTGGTGATAATATCGGGACTACTGTTACTGCTCTTCTGGCTTCCCTGGGTGCCAGTGTGGCTGCGCGGCGGACAGCGCTTACCCATTTTATCTTCAATGCTCTGGGCACATTAATTTTCCTTCCCCCTTTCTTAATGGGATATTTTGAGAAGATCGTTATATTGTTTACCAATTATTTCTTCATCCTCCTGCCTGGTTTTGAAGGAAGCTGGGAAACCCTTAATATAAAACTGCAGATTGCTCAAACCCATGCGGTATTCAATATCAGCAATACATTAATCCAACTGCCCATGGTAGCAGTCCTGGCGTTTATTGTAACCAAATTGATTCCTGATTCCAAGGATGAAGAACTGCAGCAGATCAGGTACATAGATAAACGATTCCTGAATAATCCAGCCTTTGCCCTTTCTCAGGCTACCAGGGAAACTCTGCGCATGGGACAGCTGGCCAGAGAAGCTTTCGGCAATGCGATTGAATATTTTAATACCAGGGAGCATTCCCTCTATCAGCGTTCATTAGTTCTGGAAGAAACCATTGATTCTCTGGAAAGAGAAATAACTGATTATATTGTACTGGCTTCACAAGAAAGGCTTACTTCAGAAGATTCCCAGCACGCCTACGTAATACTGCAGGCCCTGAATGATATTGAAAGAATAGGCGATCACTGTGAGAATATTATCGAGCAGGCTGAATATGCCACTAAAACCGATGTTACTTTCTCTGGAGAGGCTCAAAAAGAACTTCAGTATGTGATTGACATCGTGGCTGAGACTTTGGGTATGGCAATGCAGCTATTTGATGCCAAGGATAAGGCTATGGCCCACAAGATAATTGAAAATGAGATTATGATCGATCATCTTCAGGCGGAGTATCGCAAAGCTCATATAAGAAGGTTGAATGAGAGAATCTGTAATGGAAATAATGGGGCAGTCTTTCTGGACATGCTGGCTAATCTGGAAAGGATCGGCGACCACTGTAATAATATCGCCCATTACATACTGGATGAGGGGAAATAAGGCAGCAAGGCAGAAGAACCGTCCCCATGCCTCGGTGCCAGGGCTCAGGCAAAGTAGATGGCGAAGACCAGTTCGGATCGGGATTTTGTCCCCAGTTTGGCAAACATTCTTTTGATGTAAGTTTTGACGGTATTTTCACTTATATAAAGCTGCTGGGCAATTTCTTTGTTGGTTTTGCCCTGGGCAATTAATATAATTATATCTTTTTCTCGCCTGGTCAAGGATTTATGGGCATCCTTGGCTGGTGCAGAGGCACTGCTTTCCCTGCTTGGATCAGGCAGCAGATCTGGCCGACTTGGATTTAATAATACTGTTGCTTTTCCGTCGGACCTAAATTTGGATTTTTCATCGGCTTCGGAGAGCCCGACAAAGACACTGTTGATGTGGATGTGCAGCATTTGCAGTATATACATTTCCCGTTCATTGAAGTCCGGTGAACTTGATTTCCGATGCAGGGATATTTCTCCTACCAACTGCTTATTCTGCATAACCTGTATACAGGCCATATGGTAGATGCCCTGGGGGAGCAGGAATTCGGAACGATGCTCATTTTTCTGCCATGATTGATAATCCATATAATCTGAACATCGATCGACTGAGGGTATTATATCCTTGGAGAACACTGCTTTTTTGTATGCATCTCTTTCTTCATAATACTCCTGATACTGCCGGAAGCGGTACTGGTCCAGACCATAGAGCAACGGTTCCATAAAATTCTCCGTGACCGGGTCTACCAGGAAAAAGGCCGCATTATCATAGGGCACCAGATGAACAAGTTTATCCAGTACTGCTGACCTTACTGTATCAAGATTTGAGCTTTGATAAAGTTCATAAATCAGGGAGTTATATAAATTAAAACCTTTTATATCCAGCAATTTAATCTCTCCATCTTCAAAGGAATTGATTAGCAGGTTGGCGAAATATTATCTTCATATATTCAACAAAAGTTGAGCATTTTCCTTTCTTAAAGATAAATTAGAAGGGTATATCATTTTATGTATATAGAAGTGCATGGCATAGATGCAGTACCGCTTCAGGAAAAAACAGCTACCGGCACTGATCTGTTTATGATTTGGGCGGGAGCAAGTTTCTGTTTTCCGGCTTTCATAATCGGAGCGTTACTGGTTCCTGTCTTCTCCTGGAATGAAGCTCTTATTATCAACCTGGCCGGAAACCTGGTGGTTGGGATACTGTTTGTATTGGGCGGCTATTTTGGAATTAAAACCGGACTTCCTGGCGTTGTCCTGGGGAGGCAGGTTTTTGGTTATCCCACCGGGCAGTGGATACCGACCTTGGGCATCCTTCTATCTATGCTGGGCTGGAGCGCTGTTATTACAGCTATGACCGGTATGGCTTTGGATGCCGTGGTTAAGGACTTAACCGGTTATTCATCTCCGCTTCTGTTTATTGCCCTGGCGGGTGTTTTAAATGCCTCCACAGCTGTTACTGGCTACCGTAATATCCGTCGATTTAGCTGGCTGACCGTGCCGGTGATGGCAATAGTGTGTTTCCTGGTCGGGGTTAAGATTTTCACTATGCCGGATCTTACTGCTTCCTTTAATTATTATCCTGACCGGGTCATGTCTTATGGAGCCGGACTGAATCTCATTATAGGCGGTTCAATTTCTGGAGCCCTGGTTGCTTCTGATTTCTCCCGCTATACCGGCAGTATCAGCCAAAACTGGTGGGGAGCTTTATCAGGAACCTTCCTGGTCTCATTTCTATTGGGAATGCTGGGAATGATGGCCCAGGCTGTAACCGGACAGTGGAATCCCCTGTTAATGATTCAGGAAACTGGTATGGGTACGGTATTTTTGGTTTTCATGCTGATTGCCAACTGGACCAGCAGCGACAATCTGCTCTACTCTTCGGGCTTGGCCCTGAGCAACCTGCTTCCCGGTGCAGGGAGATTTAAGAGTACTCTTGTCTGTGCTGTTCTGGCAGCTGTCATGGCTGCCGCAGGTATAACTTCTTTCCTGCCATCTTGGCTGGAACTGCTTGCCATACTCCTGGCTCCGCTATTGGGAGTGGTCCTGAGCGAGTTTTTCCTGGTTAAGGTGAATATCCCCAATGCTTCACTAAACGTTAATGCCCTGATAGCTTTATCCGCAGGTATTGCAGCAGCGGTATTAACGCCTGCAGGCTATGTACCGTCTCTTTCAGGTCTGGTCGGAAGTGCTCTGGTCTATTTTATCCTGTTCAAATTATCTGCAAAGTCTTACAAGAAATACTGCAAGTAGCTCTTTTGGGCAACGTACGATTTTTCATAAAACTGGTATCGTTTAAGTACGCTGGATTTTAACAGGTACAGCACTCATAAATGCCAGGTTTTGACAGCCACAGCTTGCTAATAAATACCAGATAAGATTTGACATATTTTTATAAGAGGAGTGATTGTTTTAGAACCCGGGATAATACGCGGATTCATGTACATAAAATAAGGCCACCAGGGGACGTTTTTACTGTGGCCTTATGGGAGGAGGCTGCGGTACAGGGCTGCATGCGAGTTGAATTCTGCTTCAGGAAGGAAGTTGAGTCTAACCAAGTCACAAGCGGCGTCTCCCATAGCCTTTCTTAAATTATGGTCCTGCAGCAATATCCGGGCTGCTGCTTCGATTTCAGCCTGGTTCCTGGCGTAGAATCCATGGACTCCATGTTCGATAATACCCAAATTGCCGGGTACTGCTGTCAATATGGCCGGGATAGACAGACTCATGACTTCCAAAGCCGCCTGAGGTTGGCCTTCCGCCAGGGATGTATTTAATACCACGTCGGCCAGTTGATAGTAGGCCTTTACCTGGTTATGAGGTATTTCCCCCCGGTAACTGGCCCAGGGCAGAGATTTTATACGCAGTAAGATTCGCCTGCTGTAATTTTCTTCTATTTCTGCGCCCAATATCAATAATCGTAGATTATTAAATTCAAGCCATAAAGCTGCCAGTGCATCCAGGGCCAGGTCAATATTTTTTACTGCTCTGAGACCGCTGGGTAGCATAAAGACGCAGTCGCTATCCCGCAATCCCAGATCCGCCCGGCTGATGGCCGGTGTGTCTTCTAATTGCACTCCCTGGGGTATAGAAACCAATTTATCGTGTAAACCAGGATAGGAAGCAGATATAACACCGGCAAATTGCTTGTTAAATACTACTATTTTTTGCACTCTTCGCATACCGTTAAGGATTAAATCTCTATAAGGACCGGCTAAATCAAAATTTATATCGGTTCCGGTCATGGTCAGAACCAGCGGAAGCCTCCGCAGTCCTGCTGTTTTCTGCAGGACCCTGGCAAAATGGAGGCCATGAAAGGCATGGACCAATGAATACTGGTTATTTTCAAGTGCTGACTGAAAAAGCTTGTGCCAGTTATCATCCTCCAACGAAATAAGGTCAATATTTATCCCCATTTTTTTCAAGCCGGATTGTATTCTTTCACTGGTCAGGGAGTTACCCCTCTGACTCCGGTGAAAAGGGGTCAGGAGCAGAATTTCTTTCCCTTTAAGATGCACCACATCCGAATTATTTACCACAGGGGGCCTCCCTTGATGATTTGGAAT
>CAZBKS010000108.1:0-7060 GCA_964492475.1 uncultured Syntrophomonas sp.
GCGCTTCAATCACTTATTACTGTGCAGGCCAATAAGTTCTGCTGCACAAGGGGGGATTTTTATTAAAAAACAGTCCTATTTAAAATATTTTAGGAGGAATTGATTATGTGTGGAATTGCTGGACTAATTAACCGTCAGGGCATGGATGTGTCATCCAAGCTGATAGAAATGCTTTCCCTGATACAGCATCGCGGACCTGATGCCAGCGGAATATCGGTATATGGCAGTGAAACCGATGAAGTGTCTTTACGAGTATCTGTAAAAAGAAAAGATATGGAAGAAGTACTGCTGAATATTGTAGGGCAGTATGGAACCGTATTATCACCGCCTGTATCCCAGTGGATCAAAAATGCTATATTTTCCGAGCTGCAGCTGGCCATTGATGATGCTGACATACCCCTTCTGCATGCAGCCATCAACTCAATTGAAGGTCTTTATGTGCATTCACTGGGCAAGGGGATGAGAGTATACAAAGACGGAGGAACCATAGCTGATTTGAATAACAATCATAAAATTATCAACAGCATAGCTACTCATGGGCTTGGTCATGTGCGTATGGCAACTGAGAGTGCTGAAGATATCAATGCGGCTCATCCTTTTGTATCTCCCTTTTATCCGGATTTATCCATAGTACATAACGGACAGTTTACGAACTACTTTAATTTAAGAAGATATCTGGAGAGCAAAAGAGCTATTTTCAAGACCCTCAACGATTCTGAAGCTGCCAGCCATCTGATTGCTTATGCGATGAGAGAAAATGGTGGAGACTTGGAGGATGCACTGGGAATGGCCGGTGAGGAATTGGACGGAGTTTTCTGCATTATAGCTGCAACTTCCAGGCAGATCGGTTTTGTCAGGGACAAGCTGGGTATAAAACCACTGCTGCTCTTTGAAAAAGACGGATTAACTATGCTGGGTTCAGAACAGATAGAATTTACTGCGCTTTTCCCGGATGTATATGCCGAGGAAATAGAACCCGGGGAGGTGAGGGTATGGAATATATAGATGCGGCCAATTTGAAAAGCACTGAACTTAATAAAGAAATTATCAGCAAACTTGAGCGATATGGTGAAGTAACAGTCCAAAACCCTCATTCCATGCACAATGTTGCCGCGGGATTACCAACTCAAGGTAAGGTTGTTATTCAGGGCAGTACTGGTTTTTATACCGGGGGCTTTATGGAAGGGACTACTCTGCAGGTGGAAGGGAATGCGGGGTGGTATGCCGGTGACAACATGATGGAAGGGGAACTATTGATCAACAAAAACACGGGCTGTAATGCCGGCACCTATATCTGCGGTGGAAATATCGTGGTTTATGGAAATACCGGCAGCCGGGTGGGATATGGCATGAAGGGCGGTACCATCATTGTTTGCGGTTCAGCCGGACCCTGGGCCGGACAGATGACCATGGGGGGCAAGCTAATAATTCTTGGAAAAGCAGGCAGCAAGATGGGGGAGTCCATGTACAAAGGAGCCATATTTGTCCGTGATCCTGAAGCTGGAGAAAAAATAGGCAGCAACGTGTTCCTTGACATCATTAAAGCAGATGAAGAACAGGAGCTGAAAGCTCTTTTTGCCAGGTATGATATAACAGCTGATCCGGCGGAATTTAAAGTTGTTCGTCCTATGCAAACTGGCAGACATACCTATGTCTTATTTAATCCGGATTTAAAACCTGAATTATCCAGGAAAATGTCAGTTTGAAACCTTAAGGAGAGAGTGCTATGAGTAATGAAAAGAAAAAAGATTTTGAGCCCAAAGATATACAGCATGGTATATGGAACAAGGAGACTATCTCTGAAATAGATTACAAAGCCCAGTACGGTCAGCATAGAATTCGAGGCTGTGGAGCAACTCGTTACATGCCCACTTTTAACGATATTATGATTTTGCCTTCCCAGCTTTCCCGCCTGTCCTTGGATACCTACCGTGAAAGCTGTGAGACAAAAACCATTTTGGGGAGGCGAACGGCCACTAAACCGCTGGAAATAGAGACTCCCATTATGATAGCCGGTATGTCTTATGGTGCTTTGAGTAAAGAGGCCAAAATAGCTCTGGCTAAAGCTACCGCTCTCACTGGAACCGTAATCAGCAACGGGGAAGGGGGCTTGCTTCCGGAAGAGAGACAATACTCTTACCGGCAGTCGGTACAAATTCTTCCCAGTCGATTTGGCTTTTCCAAGCGAAGCCTGGAAGCGGCTGATATGCTGGAATTTTTAGTGGGTATCGGAGCAAAACCAGGGTTGTCCGGACATTTGATGGGCAGCAAAATCAGTGAAGAGATTGCTGAAGTCAGGCAGCTTCCAGTAGGCATTGATCTCCACAGTCATCCCCGTCACGGCGATGCATTTGGAGCCGACGATATGGTAGTGAAAATGGATCAGCTTAGAGAACTGACCCATGGAGAGGTACCTATATTCGCCAAGATTGCTGCCGGCAGGGTCAGAGACGATGTGAAAATCGCTGTGAAAGTAGGTGCGGATGGCATTATTCTGGATGGAGCCCAGGGGGGAACCGGAGCGGCTCCGGTAATGGCCACCAATCACCTGGGCATTCCCACTATGCCGGCTCTGGTTCAGGCGGTGCGAACCCTGGAAGAAATGGGGATGAAGAATGAAGTCAGTATTATTGTTTCCGGCGGTATAACTGATGGTTCAGATCTGGCCAAAGCCCTGGCTATAGGAGCAGATGCAGTAGCTATAGGGACGGGTGCCATGGTCGCCATGGGGTGCCGGGTTTGTTTACGCTGTCATAGCGGCAAATGTGCTTTTGGCATCGGCACTCAGGACCCGGAATTAAGACAAAGACTGGATATTGAAGAAGCTGCCGAAAGGGTAGCTAATTATATAAAGGCTATGACAGCCGAAGCCGTTCTTCTGGCCAAAGCTGCCGGGAAAACCAAATTAAAAAATCTGGAGCGGGAAGATCTCAGAACGCTGACTCTGGAGGCCTGTGCCATGACAGGTATTCCGCTGGTAGGCAGCAATTTTGTGTTTGGGGAACGCTTTGGATTTGATTGCTGAAAGAAAGGTCGTGAAGTGATGAGAATAGAAAATCACCCGATATTGAAGAGCTTTAAAAAAGGCCGGCTGGTTAAATTTCTATATGACGGCCAGGTTATGGAAGGTTATGAAGGAGAACCTGTAGCGGTGGCTTTGAGAGCTAATGGAGTAATGGTTCATCGCTATACATCCAAACATAATGACCCTCGCGGGGTGTTTTGCGCCATCGGTCGTTGTACCGATTGTGTCATGATTGTTGATGGTGAGCCGAATATTCGTACCTGCATAACTCCGCTGCAGGAAAATATGAAGGTCGAAACCCAATTTGGAATATCAAATAGTAAAGAGGATGAAGCCATATGAAAAGATATGAATTAATCATTATTGGAGCCGGGCCGGCCGGGCTGTCTGCAGCTATTGAAGCAGCGTCCAACGGTATGCAGGTAACTGTATTTGATGAAAATGAAAGGCCCGGGGGTCAATTGTTTAAACAGATCCACAAGTTTTTTGGCTCGAAGGAACATAAAGCCAAAGAAAGAGGATTCAAGATCGGGGAAAAACTCTTAAAAGAAGCCCAAGATCTGGGGGTCGAAGTGCAATTAAAGGCTGCTGTAATGGGTATTTTTGATGATAAAGAAATATCGGTAATGCTGAATGGGAGAGTTGAGCATTATCGTGCCAATAATATAGTTATTGCTACCGGGGCTTCGGAAAAGATGTTGCCTTTTCCCGGCTGGACCCTGCCTGGGGTAATTGGTGCGGGAGCTGCTCAGACCATGATGAATCTGCATGGTTTAAAGCCTGGAAGCAGAGTGCTTATGGTGGGATCAGGCAATGTGGGCTTGGTGGTTGGCTATCAGCTGCTGCAGGCTGGGTGCAAGCTGGAAGCGGTCATTGATGCTGCTCCCCGGGTAGGCGGATATGGAGTGCATGCGGCCAAGCTGGCCCGAACCGGAGTTCCTTTTTATATGTCCCATACTATAAAAGAAGCTCATGGTGACAGCTGTGTCAGGGGAGTTACAATCTTAGCGGTAGACAGCAGCTGGCAGCCGATTACCGGCAGTGAAAAATTCCTGGAGGTAGATACCATCTGTATGGCAGTTGGTTTGTCACCTATGTCGCAATTAGCTCGAACTGCTCACTGCGAAATGGAGAATAACCCCCTGAAAGGCGGGCTGGTTTCGATAAGCAATAAATATGGAGAGACATCCATCCCCGGTATCTATGCAGTAGGAGATGTGGCCGGCATTGAAGAGGCCAGTTCGGCTATGATACAGGGTAAAATGGCGGGAACAGCTATATCCTTTGACAAGGGTTATATAGATGAAGCGGAATTTACTGACCGCTATGAGAAATATCAGCATTCATTAACTCAGCTGCGGGAGGGCATGTTCGGTCATAAAGATAAGAGCGCGGCTGATATGGAGCATACTGAGGAAGGATATCCCCTTTCCCTGAGCCTGCTGACCAAAGGCTATATGGAAGCTGAGGAAATTCTGGATTATCCGGGCGGATGTCCGTCAGAGTACAGGAGTAAAGGGGTATTTCCGGTTATAGAATGTTCCCAGAATATTCCCTGCAATCCCTGCCAGGATGCTTGCAAACGCGGTTGTATCAAGGTCAGCGGCAAAATCACCAATCTGCCCAGCGTAGATACTTCGGTTGAATGTACTGCCTGCGGGATGTGCGTAGTATCCTGTCCGGGGCAGGCTATTTTTTTAGTAGATGAAACCTTGGCTCCCGGCTATGCGTCAGTTGCTATACCGTATGAGTTTTACCCGTTGCCGGAACCAGGCAGTAAAGGATTGGCTTTGGACCGTTCAGGTAAGCCCCTGGGGGAGGCAGAAGTAACAAAAGTTCAGAGTTCCAAAGCAATGGATGAGACCGCAGTTCTAACCATGAAAGTGCCGGTGGAGTGGTCCATGCAGGCCAGGTTTTTCAAAGTTAACTAATTAATTCAACTGCAAAAGAACCTAAATATTCAGGAGACATTGGGGAGTATGGCAATACGCTTACTGGTTTTTTTATTTAAGCTCAGCGTGATATGTCAAGCAGATAAAACAAAGAAATTGAAAAAGGAGACTTACCATGAAAATGAGGATGGAAAGAAAATTGGTCCAGGGCGATTTTATTCCCCGGGAGGATGACGAACTTATCGTCTGCCGCTGTGAAGAAATTACCCAGGGGGAAATTAGAAGAGCTGTCTATGATGGGATGTACACTATGAATGAAGTGAAAAGGTACCTGCGGGCGGGTATGGGTCTTTGCCAGGGACAAACCTGCAGTCGTCTGGTGCAAAACATCATTGCCAGGGAACTGGGGCTGGCCCCGGATGAAGTAGAGATATTTACTTCCCGTTCTCCGGCGCGCCCTATTCAGATGAAGCAGATGGCCATGGATGGGGTAAAAAAATAAAAAGGTGGCAAATGATATGCAGAAAAAAGAAGTAATTATAGTTGGCGGTGGGGTAATCGGCTGCGCTATCGCCTATTATCTGGCCAGGCTGAATGTAAAAGCTTTAGTTATAGAAAATGAAGAGATTGGTCATGGAGGTTCCAGCCGCAACGGCGGCGGGGTACGGCAATCAGCTCGTGATCCGCGCGAACTGCCGTTAGCCATGCACGCTATCCGCTATATGTGGCCTGATCTCTCAGATGAACTGGGTGCAGATGTAGAATACTGCCAGCAAGGTAATTTGCGCCTGGCTAAAACCGAAGAGCACATAAAAATCCTGGAAAGGGTTATTGAGCAGGGCACTTTGATGGGGCTGGAACTAAAGCTTATTGATCAGAATGAAGTGCGTGAAATATGTCCTTATGTATCCGACGAAGTCACAGCTGCCAGCTATTGTCCTACCGATGGGCATGGCAATCCCATGGTGACAACTTTGGCATATTATAAACGGGCCCGCGAACTGGGAGCCGAATTTATTACCGGCGAAATGGTTCAATCAATTTTAATACGCAAAGGCAAGGTGGCGGGAATAAAAACCAGGCTGGGTACATACGAATCAGATCAGGTAATTTTAGCGGCCGGATATGAATCAAGAGCAATTGCAAATACCGTAGGGATTGATATTCCCATGCAGCGAACCTTGGTAGAGGCTCTGGTTACTGATCAACAGCCACCCATGTTCCCGCAGATGATTGGAACAGCTGCTTCTGATTTTTATGGTCACCAGACTAAACACGGGTCCTTCGTATTTGGTGGCATGACCGGGCTGGAGCCCTATGCTTCAGAAGTAGAAAATCCCATTACCAGGAGCATTACTGCCCCCTCGATTTGCCGGGCCATATTGGGTTATTTCCCTGCTATCGGGCAGGCCAACATAGTCAGGACCTGGTCCGGATGGCTGGATGTATGTGCGGATCATGTACCCATATTAAGCAAAGTCGACGAACTGCCTGGTCTAACCCTGGCCTGCGCCTTCAGCGGTCATGGCTACGGCATTGCACCTGCAGTCGGGCAGTCTATGGCAGAATTAGTTGTCAATGGAAGTCCGTCCCTGTCACTGGATGCCTTCCGCTATGATCGCTTTAAACCAAAATCGTAATATTGAAAGGAGAATATTGATATGGAATTAACGAGAACTAATTATTCGTCTGCAGCGCCCCTGGAAGAATCAGCCGGCTACAGCCGGGTAGTTAAAGTCGGACCTTTCATATATCTCGGAGGTACTACATCAGTACAGCCGGATGGCAGTGTGTATGGAGAAAATGACGGCTATGCTCAAACCAAATTTATTCTGGGGAAAATGCTCAAACACCTCGCCGAAGCGGGAGGAAAACGGGAAGAAGTGATCCGGGTCAAAATGTATGCTACTGATATGAGCCGCTCCAAAGAATATATCCAGGCTTACTCCGAATACTTTAAGGACGTAAAACCCTTGTGCACTCTGGTGGGAATAAATGCCCTGAATCGTCCTGCCCAGCTGATCGAAATTGAAATCGACGCGATTATCGGCAGTGCAGATTGAGCCTGCGAACTTAAATTGTGGTGCTCGCAGAGTGCTTCCTTATACCTTTGAGCCTGCGAACTTAAATTGTGGTGCTCGCA
>CAZBKS010000109.1:0-7044 GCA_964492475.1 uncultured Syntrophomonas sp.
GATTGCATTAGGAGAACCAGGAACAGTTCCGGCAGGAAAATATGCAGAACAAGTTTTTACCTACTTGAACATTCTGGATCAGGTAAAAGCAAAAGCTGTCTATGGCTCGGATGTCAAGCAGGTACTGAATTGGGTCGAGACCGGTAATGCTGATGCAGGTGTTGTATATTTAACTGATGCCAAAAACCCTGTGAATCCAGCAAAGGTCACTATTATCGCAACAGCATCGGAAGAGTCTCATAAAGCCATTGTGTACCCGGCAGCGGTTATTAAATCATCCGACAACTATACCGCTTCAAGGGATTTCGTTAATTTTCTGACCACAAGTAAAGCTAAAGCTGTATTTGAAAAGTATGGTTTTGACGTTTTATAGAGTATAGCTTATTTTATAGATAATAATGTATAGAGTTATGGAGAGTAATTACCATGAATTTTGATCTATCCCCAGCATGGATTTCTATTAAAATCACTTTTATTGCAACCATCATTATATTTTTCCTGGGGCTTTCCATAGCCTGGTGGATGACCAATTATAGAGGCAAGGGACGGGGGCTGCTGGACGGAATCTTTACCTTGCCTCTTGTCCTGCCACCTACTGTGGCGGGATTTGGAATACTGCTATTGATTGGAAAGAATGGCCCTATCGGAAAACTACTGGGACTTTTTGGCATAAATATAATCTTCACCTGGCACGCTGCGGTCATAGCAGCAATCGTGGTTGCATTCCCCCTGATGTATAAAACTTCAAGAGGTGCTTTCGAACAAATCGATACCAATATTCTCAATGCGGCCAGGACCCTAGGCGCTTCAGACAAGAAAGTATTTTGGCGGGTGGCAGTTCCCCTGGCCTGGCCAGGCATTGCAGCCGCAACAGCACTTTCCTTTGCCAGGTCTCTGGGCGAGTTTGGGGCAACCTTGATGGTGGCTGGAAGTATTCCGGGCAAAACGCAAACGATACCTATTGCGATTTATTTCTCCGAGCTAAGTGGCGATATGGACACTGCACTCATTTGGGTGCTGATTATTTTTGCTATTTCCCTGACCATCATCGTGTTGATGAATTACTGGAACAGTACCCAAAGAAAACTTAAACTTGGCGCCGGGAGGAAATAAAATGGGATTATATATAAATATCACCAAGAGACTCCCCGGATTCAGGTTACAGGTGAATCTTTCCTGCGAGCAAGGTATTATTGGCATACTAGGTGCTTCGGGATCAGGGAAGAGTATGCTGCTGAACTGTATTGCCGGACTGATCAATCCTGATGAGGGAAAGATCATACTGGATGACAATACCTTTTTCGACTCATGCAAAAAAGTAAATTTGGCAACCAAAGATAGAAAGGCCGGGTTTTTATTCCAAAATTACGCGCTTTTCCCTCACTTGACGATTGCCGATAATATAGCCTTTGGTCTGGAAGATTTGTCTAAATCAGAAAAGAATAAAAAAGTAAGCGACTTGATGGAACGGTTTAATATAGCCGACATGGGGAAGCGTTATCCAGCCCAAATCTCAGGAGGGCAGCAGCAGCGTGTCGCCCTGGCAAGAGCGCTGGCGATCGAACCAGATATTTTGCTGCTTGATGAGCCTTTTTCGGCGCTGGATAATCATCTAAAGAACCACCTGCTCAAGGAAATGCTGGTGTCACTAAAGGAATTTCAAGGAAACACACTTTTTGTTACCCACAATATAGAGGAAGCTTATCGCCTCTGTGACCGCATCGCCATATTAAATGACGGTAGTGTTGACACGTTTGAACTAAAGGAAAAGATATTCCAAAACCCGGCGTCATTGGAAACAGCTAAAATCACGGGATGTAAAAATATTTCTAAAGCCATCAGGAAATCAGAGCATGTGGTAGAAATTCCGGAATGGGGCATACAGGTTAAAACCAGCATGAAAATTGAGAACGAGCAGGGTTATGCCGGCATAAGAGCAAATTATATTAAGCTGGCGGATGACAGCAACTATGAAAACAGTTTTCCGGTATGGATTGCAGATGAAAGCGAAGCCCAATTTCGCACGAGCCTTTATCTCAAAATAGGATCTGAACCGAGTAATTTGGAAGATTATCATATTCAATGGGAAATAAGCAAAGAACAAAGAGAGTCAATCAGGGGACTTTCACAGCCAACCAGGATATATATGGACCCCAAGAATGTTTTTTTTGTTCAAAATTAAAGAAAATGAAATTCTGCCAGTCGCCTTTTGGTTTTATGCTTGTTGATATTCACAGTTCCTAGATGACCGAGCCGGTCGAGGGTGCTCGATTGGAAATCGAGTAGACGGGTAACACTGTCTCAAGGGTTAGAATTCCTCCCTCTCCGCCATTTTTATAATATTTAGGGAGTTTCAGGATGATGTCTGAGACTCCTTTTTCGATATTAGTCCAGGCGGGTAGATATGGCAAAATATTATTGATAGCCAGTTCGGCAAGGTATATACTAACAACTAGTAATAAACATGCTCTGTTACCATTAATTACATATTAATGGTCAGGTATAATTGAATATCACTAACATCTTCCGATCCATAGGTGGCTAAGGCAGGTTGCTATGCACTATGGACGATAGGGTATAACGGGAAACTATTATGCCTCCCGGCGTGGAAAGGGAGTAGTGAATGGTACAAAGTGAATCACTACTTGTCGTAGTGGTTTTTTATTTTTTGATCAGCTATTTGGTTCCCATTTCATATACCATGGTTCGCCTCTTCCTGCCCTCCAGGGCCCTTTTATGGTCAGGAAAAAGCATTATGCCGAATGGTAGTAAATGTGGTTTGGCAGGATAACGCTTTTGTAAGAATTTATTTGCATTTGATAGATGATTCCACTGTAAAAACCCTGTTTGGATGCATAAATATGCAGGAGCCTTGGCAACGGAATATTTATGCATCCAAGCCAGCGCATTATACCTTTTTGCAGTGGAATCATAGATTAATATATGAAAAACTGGGGTGGAGAATTGTGAAAGAAAGTGTTCAAACAGTAAAAGAAAAGAGACCCTACCTGTCGAACCGGGACTTGCTGGTTATTGCCGTTTTAAGCGGAATTGGCGGTGTTATGAGCACCTATATCGGCTACCTGGCCAATCTTCTAAATACTGTGCTGGGGGTTCCTTTTGGAGCAGGACAGTTATTGTCTGGTCTGCATGTTTTCTGGATTATACTGGCGGCTGGTTTAATCAGAAAAACTGGCGCTGGTTCAGCCGCTGGTTTATTAAAGGGCTGTATCGAGTTTCTTACCGGGGGCACCCATGGCATTGCCATAATTATTGTATCTTTAGTACAAGGCATCATAGTTGATTTGATACTATTTGTTTTCCGGCGTTACTCATTAACCGGCTTATCCCTGGCGGGAGGGCTGGCTGCTGTCACTAATGTGCTGGTATTTCAAATCCTATACTTCTCCGGGATAGGATGGGGCTATATTGCGCTAATTGCTTTGCTGGCCTTTATCTCTGGTATGATTCTCGCAGGCAGCTTTGGTTATCATGTAATAAATATCATTATTCAGGCCCGGCCTTTTCAGTTAGACAATAAAGATAAATTAGCACCGACAGCTAAAAACAGCAAATTCAGCCTGGCCGTTACAGGAGTAATATTCCTGCTTTTCGTCAGCGGGGCGGCATACTACTTTACTCAGGTATTCACCCCACCCTGGTCGGGACCCCAGTGTACGGTGGAAGGTGCAGTGGAACAAAGCTTATCTTTCCGCCTATCCAATTTCAGCGGACAGGAGACTACTATTCGTGCCGAATTAAACGGTCAGTATATGCATGTGGCCGAACAAGAATATACGGGAGTTCCGATTTCGGTAATAATTCGAGAAGCCGGTCTCAAAGAAGGAAGCACGGTATTAAAGGTTATCGGTACCGATGGATACACGATGGAATTTTCATTGGAACAGGTGCTCACGGATGATAAGTTTCTTTTAATCCAGGAAGAGGATAAGCTGCGGCTAATAGCAGGCAATTATGATGGGAGCTGCTGGGTCAGACAGGTTAACCGATTATTGATTGAATAAACAGCGACAGGACGTGGCTTAATGAGTCAAACGGTGGTTTCCCTTAGTGGGGTTACTTTTGCTTATGAGGGAAGTACGATACCGGCTATAAGCGATATTAACCTGCAGGTGGAGCAGGGAGAATTTATTTGTATAACCGGCAGCAGCGGCTGTGGCAAATCAACCCTGGCCCTTTGTATGGCCGGATTTATTCCTCATAATGTGGCAGGTGAAATGTCCGGTTCGGTTATCATTAACGGCATGGCTAGCCGGCGTTATACCCCCATACAACTGGCTGGCAGTATCGGCCTGGTGCAGCAGGATCCTGAAGTTCAGCTGTGCACCTTGAAAGTGTTGGACGAAGTTGCTTTTGGTCCGGAAAACCTCTGTCTGGGAAGAGAAGAGATTAGGGATAGAGTTGACTGGGCATTAAGGGCAGTTAACTCTTTGAATTTAAAGGACCGGGAAGTTTATTCTCTTTCCGGAGGCGAAAAACAGCGCATTGCTATTGCCTCCATACTGGCCATGCAACCTTCGCTGATCATTTTGGACGAGCCAACTGCCAATTTAGATCCGGGCGGCACGGCGGAGGTACTAAGGGTTATAAAAAAGTTGGATAGTAAAACATCAATCATAATAATCGAGCATCGGCTTAAACAGCTGCTGCCAATTTCAGATCGCCTGCTGCTGATGGATAAGGGGCGGATTATTTGCGACGGAGAACCAGAACAGGTTTACAAAGAATACCGTCAGCAGCCAAGATTTTATTCGGCTGGAAGTATGAAGGTCGGACAAAGGGAAGAAACTGCCGGGACGGCAGCTAATGAAAAAGTGCCCTTGCTGAAAACCGGACCAGTTTTAAGTGTCGGCGAATTAAGTGTAAACATAGGAGCAAAGAAGGTTCTGGAGGATATCAGCTTCGATTTGTATTCAGGAGAGATTACAGCCGTTATGGGTGGCAACGGAGCTGGTAAAACCACCTTGCTCTTGTCCCTTCTAGGGATTAATAAACTGGATCGAGGAAGTATCATTTATCACGACCAGAACATCAGTCGGGAAAAAGTATCCCGGCGGGCCAGGAACATGGGCATGGTTTTTCAAAACCCCAATCATCAAATATTTGAAAATACCGTTTGGCGGGAGGCGATACTGCCTTCGCTGATGCTGCTGAAAGACCAGGCTCTGGATACCAGGATAAAATCATTGTTGTTGGAATTTGATATGCTGCAATACCAGGAGGGCCTTCCTTTCAGCCTGAGCCTGGGGGAAAAAAAGAGGCTCACCCTCGTATCTGTGCTCGGATACCAGCCGGAAATACTATTGCTGGATGAACCCCTGATCGGGCAGGATCAACAGAGGGCAGATATTTTTTGGGAAGCGGTATTGAAACACAGCCGTGCCGGTGGGCTGACCCTAATGGTATGCCATGATTCTGATTTTGTGCAAGATTTTTGTGACCGGATATTATTTTTGGATAACGGGAAATTGCTGTTGGATAAGCCGGTAGAGGAAGGGTTTGAACTACTGAAAGAATTGGGATTTAAGGAATACCTGCCTGGCAGTTCAACTGTTAAGGAATGATATGATGGCTAAAAATATCAATTATTTGTTCCCGGGGCTGGCCTATGTGCCTGGCGATACGCTTGTACATCGGATGCACCCGCTGCCCAAACTGCTGCTGCTGGTAATTTACAGCATCAGTGTTTTTGCATTTCCCCGGGTTATTGCCGCGCTGGCTCTGTTTTTATTACTTCTGGTATGCTATGGGCTTTCCGGATTAGGCCCGGGCTTCTTTCTGCGCAAATTAAGAGTGATATTGGTATTTGGGCTGATGATGATGCTGGTCCAGATCATCTCTGTTCAGCAGGGATATCTGATCCTGGATTATACCGTTTTCAATAGTATTCGACTGCAGGTTTGGTCGGCAGGGTTGGCAGCAGGCCTGCTGATGATGCTGAGGTTTATAAACATTATTGCATCCAGCTATTTATTTGTGAGCACTACCGATCCCAATAAACTGGTTTACGCTTTGATGCAGGCAGGTTTGCCCTATCGGCATGGGTTCATGCTCATTACTTCCCTGCGTTTTATACCCATTTTCACCCAGGAACTGGCGGTTATCCGAAATGCCCAGATGGCCAAAGGGATCGATCTGGAAGGGGTATCACTTAAGAAAATGCTGCGAGCCGTAAAATATCTGTTAACTCCTCTGGTTATCTGTGCCCTTAATAAAGTGGATTACCTGGCGATATCCATGGAAAGCCGGGCCTTTGGGTTATATAAAGGCAGGTCTTACTTGTCTGAACAGGCAGTGGAGATGAAGGAGTGGCTGTTCCTGGCTGCTGCTACTGTTTTACTGATAATGGGCGGAACATTTCTAATGAATCAAATATAGCAGGAGAGATATTCTGGGTTCCGGATGATTTATTCATATCCCCAAGCCTGAAACAGTTTATCTCCGGGGGAAGCGACTAAAAGTTGATTGGGAAGGACTGGCCGGGAATGGAAGAGAAAATAACCCGTGTTCGGGTAAAACAATCTTTTTTCAGCAAACGCAATCAGGTAACTCTGAATGAAATGGAATGGGGCGGGCACAGCTTGCCGGTAATAACAAAGGAATATTCCGAGGCCGATGCAGCTCAAAGAGAATACCGTCTGCTTAAATACCTGCACAGTCTACATATCAATGTCCCCCTAGTTTATGGAGTGAATAAGAATATTATCTATATGCAGTTTATACCTGGTATTCTCCTTACCGATATTGTTGATGATGTTTCAGCATATTCACCTGAATGGATTCGCGACCTGGCCGTTTGGTTTTACAGATTTCACAGTGCGATACAGAGAAACAGCCTGGTTATGTTAAAGGATGATGCCAATCTTCGCAATTTTATTTACCTTGACCATGCTTTTTATGCTCTGGATTTCGAAGATGAAGTGTTTGGCCGTCCTGAGCAGGACGTGGCCGAGTGCAGTGCCTACATTTTAAGCAATGACCCCTCTTTTACCAGAGAGAAATTTCGAGTAGTAAATGAATTCC
>CAZBKS010000110.1:0-6885 GCA_964492475.1 uncultured Syntrophomonas sp.
GGCCGGCATGTTAACCGCTACACCACGGCTCCGCAACGAAGTTTATTATAGCATCGACTGCAATTTTAGTCAACATCGTAGATATCATTAAATTTTTAAAATACCTGTTAATTTATTTCCAGGGTAAATAATAGCATTGTTAGTTTTATTCTATATTTTCTTCTCCCGGTGAAATAATACTTCTAAGGAGGTGTTTTTAATGCCCAAAGACGTCACTTTTGGAGGCAAAAAACCGGAAAGCGAATCCGAAAAACAAGCCAAAGGGAAAAATGGAAGCAGTTTTACCAATGATTTGTTCGCCTCAATAGAAAATTTCTTTTACGAATTTGGTCTTATCAATAAACCGTCCTCGCAAAAGGAAAACGAGGAAGCAGGTGGGAATGAAAAGCAGTACCAACAGAAACAGAGTGATCCTGACGAGTATGATTCCCCTAACTACTCAGAAGACGAAGTACTGCTGAGCCAGTATAACAAGATAGGACAGCAGTACTGGCAAGGGACACAAGCGGGACAAGACCAGGATGAGACAGGATATTCAGACTCCCATTTAGAAGTATAATCCAGGATTTTACGTATGACCGGGCCTGCCCCGGTATTTTTTTTTTAATTCTTAGAACCTGCATATTTACTGGCATTTAATCCGGCTACCTGTCCCTCTCCCACTGATTTGGCCACCTGATAAGGTTTTCCGGTACAGTCCCCAGCTGCATATACTCCTGGCAGGTTGGTTTTCTGATCCGAGTCAACCAATATATGATTCTGTACAATTTCCAATCCCGGAATTATGCGATCAGGAGCCGTCTCCCCGCCCAGTACAAATAGTCCATCAGCATCTATCTGCGTTCCTCCTTTAAGTTCTAATCCCTTTATATATCCATCACCGATTATTCCCGCAGGCCTATCCTGAACCAATTCTATGCGGGCATCTAGTTGGCCCCAATTTTTGTACAAAGGCAGATAATATACTTTGCTGCATATTTCCGCCATATAATTGGCTTCCATTTCTCCTTCCGCATCATGAGCGATGATGATAACTTCTTTATTTCTATACAAAGGGCCATCACAGGTAGCACAATAACCCAGTCCTTTTCCCAGATAGGCTTCTTCCCGGGGCAAAGTTGGTTTATAGGGTATCCCCGTCGCTATCACTATAGCTTTGCTGTTAAGCACTGCCCCATCTACAAGTAGATTGAAAGTTTCATCTGCATCAGTAGTGATCAATTCCACTTTGGAGTGACGTATTTCAATTTGCATGGCCCGGGCATGTTCTAAAAATTTGTCCAGCAGATCCTCCCCATTAATTCCGTAAAACCCCAGGTAATTGTCTATCTTCTGAGCTTTATGCAGGGGTGGGCTGCATATCTCAGTTCCTAGCACAATTATTCTTTTGTTGCGTATAAATGCATTAACTGCAGCAGATAATCCGGCCGGACCGCAGCCTAAGATGCATATATCATACATTTGATCAGTCATATTAAACCTCCTATTAATAGATACCTGTATTTTGACCCTATCGAAGTTTTTTTATCAACTGCATAGTTTTCTCACAAAAGAGCATTCAGTTATTTATTAAAGTATATGGAAGTATTTGTATATCTGCTATCGGCCATACTGCTTATGACTTGTATAAGCAGTTTTTCTATAGTTACGCCCCATATACCTCGTTTGCCCTGGCAAACGCAGCTCATATTATAATAGAAAGTTTACATACCTCATATTCTTTAGAAGTTAATGGTGCCAGGCACCATTAACTTACCATTAACTTATTTTTATGTATTGCTTCTGGAGATCATGGTAAAGATAAAATATCCAATATCATTCTTTACCTTGTGGAGGCAGATAAATGACACTGGCAGCTTTACAAGTAAAAAGGGTCTATTTTGAACCAGATGCTCTGGATTATCCATTGGGAAAAGAAATGTATGCGCGTTTAAAAGCAGAAGGGCACGAAATAAGTTTTCTAAAATCCCATAACCGGGTCACCGGCATTCCCGGTAAAACACCGCGAGAATCTTTTTTTCAGGGTAAAAGCACCCTGGTGGTTGGGGTTCGAAAAACCCTGGATTTCGCTACCTGCAAACCATCAGCCCATTATCAACTGCCGCTGGTCACTGGCTGCCAGGGTATGTGCGAATACTGCTATTTGAATACCCAGCTGGGGAAAAAACCTTATACCCGGGTTTATATCAATATCGATGAAATTCTGGCTCAGGCCGAAAAATATACCAGAGAACGGCAGCCTGAAAAAACCTTTTTCGAAGCTGCGGCAACATCTGATCCCGTACCGGTAGAACCTTATTCTGGGGCTCTGGCCCAGGCCATAAAATTCTTTGCCGGTCAGGAATACGGTTATTTGAAATTCGTTAGCAAGTTCCCGGGCATTGACAGCCTGCTGGATCTGGATCACCGGGGCCATACCCGTATAAGATTCAGCATCAACACTGAACGGATTATTCAAACTCATGAACATCGCACCCCTGGTCTGCAGGAACGTATTAAAGCTCTGTCCCTGCTGATGGAACATGGTTATCCAGCAGGGGTTATTATTGCTCCGGTTATCATGGACGGCGGCTGGAAGCAAGATTACAGCAATATGATGGATAAACTGGCAGAAGAGTTGTTCAAGAATGATCATCAGGATATCCATTTCGAGGTAATATCCCATCGTTTTACCCGGAGGGCAAAAAACAATATTTTGGAGGTATTCCCCCATACATCCCTGCCCATGTCTGAGGATGATTCTCGTTCTTATAAATACGGGCAGTTTGGTTATGGTAAGTTTGTGTATCAAAAAGAATTGCTCCAGGAAATGAGTGCTTTTTTTACCGAGTTAATCGGAATACATTTTCCCGGAGCCAGAATAGAATATATAATTTGAGTAGGATTTATGAGTCTTAATTAATCTGGCATCATTATTTGCCACGTTCTTGCTAGAAACCCAACGCGTTTTTGACTCCACGGCCCGGATTCCACTGTTCAAATAATTCCGGCTCCAGTTTTACACTGCCAACTGGATATGGGCTTTTTGAATCGGGACCGTGATAGTCGCTTCCACCGGACATCTTCAGTTGGAAGCGAGAGGCTTCATTTAACCAGCAAGTAGTGGCTTCTTGACTGTTCAACGGGTAAAACACTTCTATCCCATCCAGTCCAGCTGCAACCAACTCTTCCAGGTCATATTCATGAGTATAAATGCCAGGATGAGCCAGGTAAGCTTCTCCTCCAGCTTGATGAATTAATTTAATGGCTTCTATCGCTGAGAAAGCACTTCTGGTCAGGGGCACCTTTTCAGCTTCCCATTGAACAGCCTGATAAGCAGAGTGGAAGTCAGAAAAGTCTCCCCTGACCAGGAGACGGGAGGCTATATTGGTCCGGTTTATTATACCCAGGCGCGATTGTTCGTTAAGAATATCAAAATCTATGTTAAAGCCCCTTGTTATGAGGTGTTTTACCATTAGTATTCCCCAATCCAGGGACTGAGCCCGGCGCCACCGGATATGGGTCCTCAGTTTTTTATCCAGGGGATTAAAATCGTAACCAAGGATATGAAGTTCTCTCTGGTTGTTTTCGGTGTTAAGTTCAATACCCGGTATCAGCCTTATCCCCATAGCTCTTGCATATCTGATACCTGCAAAATAACCGTCTATATTATCATGATCAGTAAAGGATATGGTACCAACCTGGTTGTGGCAAGCTTCAATTATCAGTTCGCATGGAGTCAACTGTCCATCAGAATATGTGGAGTGCAAATGTAAGTCCAAGTAATATCACCTCCATAATTCCTGTTTTAATAGTACAGCGTTAAAGTTAATTCTCTTACCGCATATCTTTAAGTAACGGTAAAAAGTTGTAATTAAAATAATGTAAAAACCCCATGTCCTTATTACCGGCCATGGGGTCACCTTTTTATTGGGGTTTAATGGCTTAATGTTTAGTTATTGGGTCCTGGCACCATTAACTTACTTATAGTTCGCCTTTCCAGAGTCCATGTATATTGCAGTATGCACGAGCAGTAACTTTTTCATCGGATATTTTAAATAAGGCCTCGGGTGGGTTTTCTGGTTTAAGAAACTCCCGATAAGTCTTATCTCCTGCTATTACTTCTATCCACTCTATATAATGTTCTTTAATCATTGGATGCGCTGTACTTCCAACTGTCACCTTAATTCCATCGGAGGTTTTTTCAATCACCGGGATATGTTTTTCTACGGATGCATCTACTGTATTCTCCTGGTACAGAACCATATCCTGACCGCAGCATACCAGAGTGCCTTTTCCTTCGTGAACCACTTCAACTATATTCCCGCAAACTTCACATTTGTAAATTCCGAGTTTCTTCGCCATAAATACACCTCCATCTTAATGTTATGCTTTCATTATACTTTCCCCTTCTGTTTTCATCAATAAGTTAATGGTGCCTGGCACCATTAACTTACTTGCTTTCGTTTCATTATCTGCGGGCCAAGAAAATATTTGATATTAATTAAGCTTTTTGCCCGGGAGATATTATTGCTTGGACTCTGCACTGATTATATAGACATGGGGAAACAATTATGTTACTCGGAATACTTAACTTTGATATAAAATTACGTTTATGATATATTAAATTTGGTCATGTAACTGGCGGAAATGGAGTTTACCATAGGGAGCATGATTTATTGAGACTATCGACCGCCTGGGTAGATTTTGTATTTACTCAGGTTTTTTTGTACCGATTATTAAGGAGGTTGTAATAATGGGAAATTCAGAGATTGTACTAAAGTATGGGTGTAATCCACAGCAAAAACCGGCTAGAATTTATAGCAAGAACCAATTATTGCCCATCAAAATTCTAAATGGTACTCCAGGGTATATCAATTTTATGGATGCCTTTAATTCCTGGCAACTGGTGAAGGAATTGAAACAGGCTACTGGCTTGCCGGCAGCTGCTTCCTTTAAACATGTCAGTCCGGCTGGTGCTGCAGTAGGTTTACCGCTGAGTGAGGTTTTACAAAAGTCCTATTTTGTTGAGGGCCTGGAATTATCTCCGGTGGCAACTGCTTATGTCCGAGCCAGAGGAGCAGATAGAATGTCATCATACGGAGATTGGGCTGCTATAAGTGATATAGTTGATTTGTCCACGGCTGCTATTCTGCAGGGAGCGGTTTCTGATGGAATAATTGCCCCGGGTTATACAGATGAAGCCCTGGAGCTTTTAAAGAAAAAGAAGAAAGGCAACTATTGTATAATAGAAATGGATTGGAATTACGAACCGGAAGAGATTGAGACCCGAGAAGTATATGGCATATGCTTCGAGCAAAAAAGAAACAATGTAAAAATTGGCGAGGAGTTGCTTGCTAATATAGTAAGCAGCAATAAAAATATGAATCCCCAGGCCCAACGGGACTTAATTATTTCCATGATTACATTAAAATACACCCAGTCCAATTCAGTTTGTTATGTCCTGGACGGTCAGGTAATCGGTGTCGGTGCCGGGCAGCAATCTCGTATCCACTGTACCCGGCTAGCCGGCTCCAAAGCCGATATCTGGTATTTAAGACAACATCCCACGGTGCTGGCGTTACCCTTCAAACAGGGCGTAGCCAAACCTGAACGTGATAATGTCATAGATCAATACTTAAGAGATGATATTACTCCCAAGGAAATTAGCGGTTGGAGCAATGCACTGGACAGTATACCGCAACGATTAACGGCTGAAGAAAAAGCCGCCTGGTTAAAGAATTTAAACGGAGTTTCCCTGGGGTCGGATGCGTTTTTCCCCTTCCGTGATAATATAGACCGAGCCGCCCAGAGCGGGGTGAAATTCATCGTTCAACCCGGAGGTTCAATTAGGGATAATTTAGTTATTGATGCCTGTAATGAATATGATATGGTTATGGCATGTTCCAGTCCCAGGTTATTTCACCACTAGAAGTTATGAAAACCATAGGTTAACCAGGATGTCAAGATTTCTTTCGTTTCATTACGATTCAGGTTAATGATATACTGTACTGTAGAATAAAGCCAATATCATAAGTTAATGGTGCCAGGCACCATTAACTTATCATGACAGGAGTTGAAGTTGAGTGAAATATTTGGTAATACTTGCCGATGGAATGGCTGATTATGAAATAGCTGCGCTGGGGAACAAGACTCCCCTGGAATATGCCCAAACCCCCAATATTGACTTTCTGGCTAAGACTTCCCTTATAGGGAAGGCAGCTACTATCCCCGAGGGCTTTCCCCCGGGAAGTGATGTGGCTAATCTGGCAGTAATGGGTTATAATCCCGAAATCTTTTATACCGGACGTTCTCCCCTGGAAGCAGTCAGCATGGGCATTGAGCTGTCGGATAGCGATCTTGCCCTGCGCTGCAACCTGGTGACTCTGTCTGATGCTGAAGATTACCAGCATAAAACTATGCTGGATTACAGTTCCGGCGAAATAACTTCTGCCGAATCAGCTGTATTGATAAGAACCCTGCAGGAAGAACTGGGCAGCGAGGAAATCAATTTTCACCCGGGCATAAGCTACCGACACCTGGTAGTATGGAACAACGCCCTGGGGAAGAGGATTATGCTTACCCCACCCCACGATATTAGTGACCGCGTGATAGGAGAATACCTGCCGGCAGGAAAAGACAGCGGTATTTTATTGGATTTGATGCTTAATAGTCATGCTGTTTTAAATGATCACCCTATTAATCAGAATAGAAGAAGCGCCGGGCAAAATCCGGCTACCTCAGCCTGGTTCTGGGGAGAAGGGAAAAAGCCATCCCTGGACAGTTTTACAAGCCTTTACGGGCTGAAGGGCTCAGTGGTGGCGGCGGTAGACCTGGTAAAGGGATTAGGTATAAGTGCCGGACTGAAATCGATCGAAGTCGAAGGTGCTACCGGCGCTATTGAAA
>CAZBKS010000111.1:0-6877 GCA_964492475.1 uncultured Syntrophomonas sp.
CATGGAGGAAAGCGGAGCAGATTTGATTAATTTGTACAGCTGCCTGGGTTATTATACCGCGCAGCTTGCTCTGGAAAAGGGAACTATCGATAAGGAACAGATGATACAGTTCCAGGATGCATTTGCCGGGATGATGGCGAAAATGGATTAGCGATGTGAAGTTTGTCTTCCACCGGCACGTTAATTGAGACTGGGAAGGGAGGCAGATAAAGGAGCGTGGTAACAATGGCGAGAATTACAACTACTGTTTTGAAAGATAAAAAGTTGAAAAAAGAAAAAATATCAATGCTTACTTCGTACGATTATTCCCTGGCCAGCATGGTAGATGCGGCAGGTATTGATATGATTCTGGTTGGAGACTCACTGGGCATGGTGGTCTTAGGTTATGAAAATACCCTCGCCGTGACCATGGATGAGATGATTCATCATACCAAAGCGGTAGTCAGAGGCAGCAGGAATGCCATGGTAGTAGGAGATATGCCGTTTCTTTCCTATCATGTTTCCATTAAGGAAGCAGTTCGCAATGCAGGACGTTTTCTTCAGGAAGCAGGAGCTCAAGCTGTCAAGCTGGAGGGAGGAACAGAGCGGGTAGATACCATAAAAGCTATTCTTGATGCTCAGATTCCAGTCCAGGGTCATATCGGTTTAACCCCGCAGTCGGTCAATCAAATGGGAGGCTTCAAAGTGCAGGGCAAAGACCTGGAATCTGCAAAAAAAATTATAGAGGACGCCAAAGCACTGGAAGCTGCGGGAGTATTTTCCATAGTTCTGGAAGGTGTACCTACCAAACTGGCTAAAAGAATTACCGAAGAACTCACTGTCCCCACCATTGGCATTGGAGCCGGACAATATTGTGATGGTCAGGTTTTAGTTATCAACGATATGCTGGGGATGTTTACCGGACATATACCCAAGTTCGTAAAGAAATTTGCCAATTTACAGCCTCTAATAATGGAGGCCTTCAAGCAATACAAAGAAGAAGTCGAAGCAGGTACTTTCCCTGCTGATGAACATGGATTTACCATACAGGATGAGGTTTTAGACCGTTTGTATTAGAAGGAAAAGGTAAAATATTATGAGGATATTTAAGGAAATAAAAACGATACAAACCTGGTGCAAAGAGCAAAAACTGCAGGGTAAGAAGATTGGACTGGTTCCTACCATGGGTTATTTGCACGAAGGGCATCTGTCACTGGTGCGCCAAGCCAGAAACCATTGCGATATAGTAGTAGTCAGTATTTTTGTAAATCCAATCCAGTTTGGAGCAGGTGAAGATTTTGAAGTATATCCCCGTGATTTTGAAAGGGACGCCGGATTACTGGAAGAGGAAAAAGTTGACGCTATATTTGCACCGTCCAACGAGGAGATGTACAGTTCAGACAGCAGTACCTTTGTAGAGCTTGCCGGTGAAATCACCGGCAAGCTTTGTGGTGCTTCTCGTCCTGGTCATTTTCGGGGCGTAACCACTGTATGTGCCAAGCTGTTTAATATCTGTCTGCCAGATATAGCGTTTTTTGGCCAGAAGGATGCCCAGCAGGTCATGGTATTGGAGAAAATGGTCAGGGAATTGAACTTTCCCCTGGAAATCATTCGGGTACCTATAGTAAGAGAGGCAGACGGTCTGGCTATGAGTTCCAGAAATGTATATTTGAATACAGAAGCTAGAAAGCAGGCTCTAATATTAAATCAGGCCCTCAGCGAAGCAGAAGAAGCGGTTAAAAATGGGGAGAGAGATACGGCCAGGTTGAAAAACAGGTTAAGAGAAATAATTGCATCCAGTCCCCTGGCCGAAATTGACTATGCAGAAATATATGATGCCTATGATCTGGCTGACATTGATCAGGTAGATAGAAAGATTATCATGGCATTAGCGGTCAAGTTTGGAAAAACCAGATTAATCGATAACCGGTTGGTGGAGGTGTGAGCGATGTTGCGTTATATGTTAAAATCCAAAATACACAGGGCTGTTGTTACCGAGGCGAATTTAAATTACGTTGGCAGCATTACTATAGATAAAGATTTAATGGAAGCCGCGGATATCCTGGAAAATGAAAAAGTAACCATAGTCAATATCAATAATGGCCAGAGATTCGAGACCTATGTAATAGAAGGAGAATCGGGTTCAGGATTGATGTGTCTAAACGGGGCTGCAGCTCGGCTGGTGGAAGTTGGAGACTTAATAATATTGTTAACTTATACCCTGTTGGAAAACCAGGAATGTGAAAACTATAAACCCAGGCTGGTTTTCGTAAACGAAAAGAATCAGATAGAACAGATCAGCAATTAATAATTAAAGCCGGGGGGATATTTATTTTGCTCAAAGAGAACCTGGGAGAATATATTGCAGCCAGAAAAAGGGAATTAGGGGCTATAATCATGGCCCATTATTACCAGCCGGCAGAAATACAAGACATAGCAGATTTTGTAGGTGACTCTCTGCAGCTTGCCAGACAGGCTGCAGAGAGCAGTGCTGAGGTTATTATCTGCTGTGGAGTGAGATTCATGGCAGAAAGTGCAAAAATATTAAGCCCGGATAAATTAGTTATTCTACCTCGCCTTGATGCCGGCTGTCCGATGGCCGATATGGCTACTGCATTGGAATTAAGAAAAAAGAAGGAACAGCATCCGGATGCGGTAGTAGTATCTTATGTGAATACTTCTGCCGAAGTAAAAGCGGAAAGCGATATTTGCTGTACTTCATCTAATGCCTTGGAGGTAGTTCGATCCATACCGGAAGGAAAAGAAATAATATTTGTGCCGGATAAAAATCTGGGCCGCTATACACAAACCCAGACTGGAAGAAAAATGATTTTGTGGGATGGATACTGCCCGGTTCATGATCGGCTGACCGCAGATGATATAAGCCAACTAAGGAAGCTGCATCCGCAGGCCTTAATTGTGGTTCATCCCGAATGCAGTCCGGAGATAACCGAAATGGCAGATGCAGTAAGGTCTACCGCAGGATTACTGGAGTACATCAAGGGGAGCCAGGCCCAGGAGTTTATATTAGGCACCGAAGCAGGATTCGTACACACTCTTAATAAACATTGCCCGGACAAGCAGGTATATCTTGCTTATAATGATTTTATCTGTCCGGATATGAAGTACATTACCCTGGAAAACCTGGCCTTATCCCTGGAAACCCTGGAGACTCAAATTGAGGTAGAACCCCAGGTGAGTTTAAAAGCCCGGGAGTCTCTGGAGAGAATGCTTAATATATCCTGAGCAGGAGCGGTAGGATAAGACGGTTAATTACGGGAAAAAATAGAAAAGATAAGAGAAGTGTGAAATGATTATTTCTAGATACATAGGCAATTTGTGCCAGAATACGCCTGTGCGGACCAGCGATTTTGTGATTATTGGCAGTGGAATTGCCGGGCTTTTTACGGCTCTCAAAGCTTCAGAGTTTGGTAAAGTAGTCATCCTGACCAAGAAAAGCATAGAAGACTCCAATACTGGACTGGCCCAGGGGGGAATTGCCGCTGCTGTTCATGAAGAGGATTCCCCTTTTTTGCATTTGGAGGATACTCTGGAAGCCGGAGCGGGTCTTTGTAATATTGAAGCGGTTGATGTGCTGGTCAGGGAAGGGCCTGAGCGGGTAAGGGAACTGATTACAGCTGGAGCTGTTTTTGATATGAAAGATGGGAACATTTCTCTGGCCCGGGAAGGTGCGCACAGTAAAGCTCGTATACTCCATGCTGCTGATACTACCGGAGCAACTATTCGTGCGGCCTTGATTAAGAAATGTGAGGAATGCCCGGATATAGAAATCATGGAAGGGCAGTTCTTAATTGATATACTTGGCAACGAGAGAAGCCAAGAATGTTATGGAGTCCTGATTTATGATGCCAAGAACCAGAATAATGTCATCTACCAGGCTCGAGCTACCATTATTGCCACGGGTGGAGCCGGTCAGCTGTACAAGCACACTACGAATCCTGATGTAGCTACAGCAGATGGTATGGCCGCCTGTTTTCGAGCTGGATGCCAACTCAGTGATATGGAATTTATACAATTTCATCCTACCGTTTTGTTCAGCTCTGATACTCAGCGCTTCCTGATCTCAGAAGCAGTGCGGGGGGAAGGCGGACTGCTTTACAACCGCAATGGAGTAAGATTTATGGGCGACTATCATCCGTTGCGAGAACTGGCCCCCCGGGATATAGTAGCACGGGCTATCCTGAGCGAGTTGGCCCGGGATGAGAGCTCTTGCGTTTATTTGGATATGCGAAATATTCATCAGGTAACTAAAAGATTTCCAAATATTTATCAGACCTGTTTACAGAAGTCTATTGATATAAGCAGTGAATGGGTGCCGGTATCTCCAGCCGCTCATTATACCATGGGAGGCATTCTTACCAACAGTTATGGAGAAACCTCATTATATGGCTTATATTCCTGTGGGGAGGCGGCCTGCACCGGGGTTCATGGAGCTAATCGTCTGGCCAGCAATTCTCTGCTGGAAGGGATTGTTTTTGGACAGCGGATAGTTGACAAAGTAGAAGAAATTATGTACCGCCGTAGGATAAAAACCGAAGAAATATTTGCTAATTATGATCCGGCTTGGGTATACCAGCCTTTAACTGAGAAAATTGAGCCAGCCGATGCATGCCAGAGACTGAAGGATATTATGTGGGATAAGGTAGGAATAATAAGAAATGAAAAAGGATTAAAACAAGCCAACTTAATGGTGGAGGAAATATACAATCATCTTGCTCCAGGCAGTTCGGTACTGGAACATTATGAAGCTGTGAATATGCTGACCGTAGCCAGGATAATTATTCAAGCCGCACTCTGGCGTAAAGAGAGCCGAGGTGCCCACTGGCGTTCGGATTATCCTCATCGGGATGACCAGCGCTGGATCAAGCACCTGGATTTTATTAATTGCTAGGCTGCCGAGATTACAGGCTAATTTAATGTTTAATAAATCTGGAGGATAACATGTACGACAGGGAAATTCAAGAACTTATCTATAGCGCTTTAAAGGAAGATATAGGTCACCAGGATATGACTACGGCTTATTTAATACCAGAGGAACAGCAGTCTACGGGACGATTCCTGGCCAAAACTGCGGGAGTAGTGGCAGGTATTAAGATAAGTCAGGCAGTATTTATCACCCTTGATCCTTCCATAAATTTCGAGATAATAAAGAATGATGGGGAGCGAGTCGAGCCGGGAGATACTATAGCTCTGGTAAAGGGAAAAACCGCCTCACTGCTGACCGGTGAGAGACTGGCTCTAAATTTCCTGCAAAGGCTTTCCGGCATAGCAACCAAAACCAGCGGGCTGGTTGAACAGATTAAATATTATAAAGCAGAAGTTGTCGATACCAGGAAAACTACCCCCGGATTGCGGGTGTTGGAAAAATATGCGGTCCGAGTTGGAGGAGGCAGAAACCACCGTTTTGGACTTTATGATGGAATTATGATCAAAGATAATCATATAAAATCAGCGGGGGGCATTACCAAAGCAGTAATTACCCTTAGGCAAAAAGTACCCCACACATTAAAGATAGAAGTTGAGGTAGAGAGTCTGCAGCAATTACAGGAAGCTTTGGATGCCGGGGTAGATATAATTATGCTGGATAACATGAGTATTGAAGATATGAAAACTGCGGTGGATATAACCGCGGGAAAGGCATTACTGGAAGCTTCGGGAGGTATTAATGAGGCTAATATTGTGGATGTAGCCAGGACCGGGGTGGACTTCATTTCTACCGGTGCCATCACTCATTCCGTATCCAGCTTGGATATCAGTTTTGATATTATTCAAGTTGAGGGAGCATAAATTTCGGCGCCGGGTATCCATAAGGCGCCTGGCGCTAAGTTGTTCGCAAGCTGTAAATTTGTATCAGAGCCAATAGGCAAAAGTTGAGAAAAAATATTACGGTCTGAGCGCAGATTCACCTGCCCGGTAAGAATAAACCAGGGAACATTCATTTCCAGCATGGTATCGGAGGTAGTAGTATGATTTTGGTATTTGACGTAGGTAACACTAATATGGTAATAGGAGTTTATGAGGAAAAAGAAATGCTTACCCACTGGCGAATAAAAACGGATGGGGGCAGAACCAGTGACGAATATGGCATGCTGTTAAGAAATCTATTCTCCTTTAATGGACTGGAAATGAGACAGATTCAGGCGGTAGTTATTTCTTCAGTAGTACCCAGCCTCATGATGGAACTGGAATGGATGAGCCAGCAATATTTCTCCTGTAAGCCGCTGGTAGTTGGGCCGGGGGTTAAGACAGGACTGGCTATTAAATATGATAATCCCAGGGAAGTAGGGGCCGACCGGGTAGTAAATGCAGTAGCAGCGTATCATAAATATGAAGGGCCGTTAATTATCGTAGATTTTGGTACCGCCACTACCTTTTGCCTGGTGAATGAAAAAGGCGAATATTTGGGTGGAGCTATTGCTCCGGGAATAAAGATATCTACCGAGGCTCTGGTGGCCAAAGCAGCCAAGCTGCCAAGGGTGGAGTTAATTAAACCCCGCAATATTATTGGCAAAAACACGGTCAGCAGTATGCAATCAGGTATCATCTATGGATTTGTTGGTCAGGTGGAAGGTATTATTAACCGCATTCAAAAGGAAATTGGTGGAAACGCCAAAGTAATAGCCACCGGAGGTTTAGCTCCAACCATTGCCAGAGAAACCGAGGCCATCCATATTATTGATGATCTGCTGACTCTGGATGGCTTAAGAATTATTTACGAACTAAACCGGGGTTAAGATGTTCAATATTGGGAAAGTAGCAATAAACAATCGAGTTATAGCTGCGCCTATGGCTGGAATAACAGATAAAGCCAACCGTATCATCGCTCGTTCTTTCGGCTGTGGTATGACCTGCAGTGAGATGATCAGTGATATGGGGC
>CAZBKS010000112.1:0-6858 GCA_964492475.1 uncultured Syntrophomonas sp.
ATTTCAGAGCTCCGCCATCCCCCAAAGGAAAGACCGTCTGCACCAGGCCTTTGCCATAAGTAGTTGATCCCACCAGTAATGCTCTGTGGTTATCCTGCAGAGCTGCGGCCAGTATTTCTGAGGCGCTGGCGCTATCCTGATTAACCAGTACTACCAAAGGAAGATCGGTTTTGCCGGACGAGGCCTTATATACTTTTTGGTTTCCCCTTGCATCAGCAGAACTTACCACTTCTTCCCCTTCGTCCAGGAAAATACTGGCTATGTCAATAGCTGCTTCAAATTCCCCCCCGCCGTTATTGCGCAGATCAAGGACCAGCCCTTTTACATCCTCTTCATTTACCAGACGGTCAACGCTTTCCACCATTTCTCGGGTGGATTGGGTGTGAAACTGGCTGAGCCTGATGTAGCCGATGCCGTTATCGGCATCCAGAACTTCATCTTCAACGGAAGGTACGTTTATTATTTCCCGAATTATCTTGAATACATACTCCTTATTATCGGATTCACGATAGATGGTTAATTCCAACTGGGTTCCGGGGTCCCCTCTCATCAGGGTTACCGCATCATCCTGGGTCATATTGAGGGTGCTTTCCCCATTGATCCTGGTGACAATATCGCCATGCTGTACGCCTGCTTCATAAGCCGGGGTACCTTTTATCGGCGAATAAATTTTGATCTTTCCTTCATTATCCTGAAACACATAGACTCCAATTCCACCAAATTTAGCTTCCAACCTGATCTTTAATTCCTCCCAGGTTTGTTTATCCAGGTAAGTTGAATAAGGGTCCTCCAATGCTTCCACTATGCCGGAGGTGGCACCTTCCAACATCTGCTGGGAATTAATATCATATAGCGACTGGGTGTTTACAAGCCCTACTACACTGAACAAGGTACCTAGCCCAATTGGGTTTACTACCAGTACAAATATTATGCCTGCTGTAAAGAGTATCCCCAGCGTCGAAAATATAATGTTTAAACCTTTTAATAATTTTCCTTTATTGTTCAAATCTTCACCACCACTAGTATTCTATTATTAAACCACAGATTTTATGTTACTCCTGATAAAGAGTAATTACAATGCAGCTTGTGAACATTAGGCCGGGGACAGCTCCGGCTCAGCCATTCTTTGGGCTCTAAAAATTATAACCAGGAAGAATATCCTGGTCTCCGATATTATCAGTCTTCTATGCTAAAGCAGAAGTCATTAGAAAATCCTATTCGTTCTTTGCCGTATATAGTATGGGCCGGACTGTTGAAATAATACTCATGACCGCAGAGCGGGGCGAGCATTGCACTCACCCGCAACCCCGGAAATTTGAATTACCTTATATAGCTCATGGGATCGGTAGGATTTCCGTTTATTCTAACCTCAAAATGCAGGTGGGGACCGGTACTCCAACCGGTACTGCCCACATAACCTATCACCTGTCCTTTGACTACCGTTTGCCCTGAACTCACCGCAAATTTTGATTGATGGGCATATAGAGTCGACATGCCCGCTCCATGATCTATAATTATAGTCTGTCCGTATCCACCCTGCCATCCAACATAGATTACCTTGCCCGTATCAGCGGCTACGATTTTGGCTCCTGAAGGTGCTCCAATGTCTACCCCGGTATGCAGCTTTCTGGTCTTCAATATGGGATGAAATCTCATGCCATAGGGTGAAGTTATGGTGCTATAACCCGGGGCGGGCCAGGTATATATACCGGTACCCAACTGTTCGCCGGACTGTGATGCTCTTATTAAGGCTTCCAGTTCCCGGGAGGTTTGTTCCAATTCTTCCAAGGCTTTTTCGTAACTGCTCTTTTCCAAGCGCACACTGTCCAGCAGTTCCTGCTTCTGGCCCGACTGAGCTGCCAACTCGCTGCGCTGCGCTTCCTGTACCTCCCGCATGGATACCAGCTCTCTTTTCTGTATCTCCAGGTCATTCTTCTTGATATCCAGGGCCCGCTTGTGCTTATTGATAGAATCTATTAAATCCATGTCCTGATCCACCACATATTGAAGCAGATCATATCTAGTCAGAAAATCCTTGATATTAGTAGCTGAAAACAGTACTTCCAGGTAGGAAACATCCATCCCGTCTTCATACATATATACCAGCCGCTGGCACAGATACTCTATCTGCACCTGCAGTTCCTCTTCACTTATCCTTATCTCTTCCTCAGTTTTGCTGATATCATTTTCCAGTTCGTTAATACGAACTGCCAGCATTTCGATTTCCTGTTCTTTATCGGCAATATTCTTTTCCAGGGTTTGCAGCTGCCCCATAATGGAAGTTTCCTGCTGTTTAGCCTGACCAATATTGTTCTTCTGCGCTTCTATCCTCCGGCTTACGTCCTGCAGTTGTTGCTGAGCTTCATCTATGTTATCTGCATACACAGGTATTATCGTTGTAATCATAAAGCACAGCGTAATCATCAATGCCGCCAGTCGTTTATACGCTTTCATATTACCACCCCTATTCTTTCTCCCTTTGCCCACCCTACGGTGCAGCAACAACTTCCAGTATCAAACATCCAGGAACCTGTTGATAGAAATACCGGTTCCGATAATACCCAGCACTGCTCCAGCAGCAAACAGGGATAAATACAAGTTTATCAATACATCTGTCCCACTAACCAGGGGCATAAACAAAATGGTATCCACTCTCTTTAACAGAGAACCATAAGCAGTCGCAAGAATAATAATCGATAACAGGGACCCCATGGCACCCAGTCCAATTCCCTCAATGAAGAAAGGCCAGCGTATAAACCAGTCAGTAGAGCCGATCAGCTTCATCAGGTAAATCTCTTTTCTCCGGGCAAATATTGCCAGCCTAATAGTAGTAGCAATTAGGAAAATGGCTCCCAAACCCAGCAGAATAATGAAAACCAGGCTGACCAGTCTGACCCACCGGGCAGTAGAAAACAACTGTTCTACTACTCCTTTGCCGTAGTTCACTTTATATATGCCATTTATCTTCTCTATTTCAGCAGCCAGGTCTGGTACATTATGAGGATCAGCCGCCTTTATTTCAAATGAGTCCGGAAGAGGATTCTTCCCCAGCGTACTCTCCAGATCATAATCTTTTTTACCCAGTGTCTCCTGCATATCCTGCAGGGCTTGTTCCCGGGAAACGAAAGTTATGGTTTCTATCCCCGCTAGACTTTCCAATTTCCCACGCACATCTTTAATCTCGTCATTATCCAATTCCTGCTCCAGATAAGCCATTATTTCTACATCCGATTCCAGGCTGGTCAGAAAGGTACTGGTATTGAGAGTAATCAATACTGACATGCCCAGTATTAAGATGCATATAGTTATGGTACTTACCGTGGCAATACTCAACAGGTGATTCCGGGCTACCGATTTGAATGCTTCGCGAAAAAAATAAACTGTATTTCTCAACATAATGTGAATTCTCCCGGATTAATATCTGAATCAATCCTTCCGTCCTCCAGGGTGATAACCCGTTTACGGGCTGCTTTGACCAGTTCCATGGCATGAGTAGCCATAATCACGGTAGTGCCTTTGCGGTTAATATCAAAGAGAAGCTCCATTATTTCATGGGCTGTATTCATATCCAGGTTGCCGGTTGGCTCATCCGCGATTAACAATAAGGGTCTATTGGTCAGGGCCCGGGCTATTCCCACCCTCTGCTGCTCTCCTCCAGAAAGCTCATTGGGAAAGGACTTTTCTTTGCCTTGCAGTCCAACCATTTTGAGGACTTCAACTACCCGGCTTTTTATGTCACGGTAATTGGCTCCCACAACCTCCATGGCAAATGACACATTTTCATACACGGTCTTGTTTTCCAGCAGCTTGAAGTCCTGAAACACTACCCCGATGTTCCTGCGCAGGACCGGTATTTCACTTCTTTTCATGCGTACCAGGCTTCGGGAGGCTACAAAAATCTGGCCTCGACTGGGAATCTCCTCTCTATACAACATCTTAACCATCGTTGATTTGCCAGCACCGCTGGGGCCCATGAGGAAAACAAATTCTCCACCATCTATCTTCAGCGAAATATCATCTAACGCCTTTACTCCATTGGCATATATTTTGGACACGTTATAAAATTGAACTAGCATGTATTAACCTCCAAATAAAAAAACCACCTCAAGAGGTGGTTCTACAAAAATATATAAAATTCCTTTTTTAGTTTTACATAATTTTTAGTAAATTACGGACTTTTTGCGCTATTTTATCTTCAGTTAGACCATAATGTTGTAATAACTCATCTGGACTTCCCGATTGTCCGAACTGATCTTCAATCCCCAGACGCAGCACTGGCACCGGACAGTATTCACTGACCACTTCACAAACCGCACTGCCCAGACCCCCAATAATGCTGTGTTCTTCCACAGTGAGGATGGCTCCGGTCTCCTGCGCCTTCCTTATTACCAGTTCTCGATCCAGCGGCTTGATAGTATGCATGTCAACTACCGAAACCATAATCCCCTCGCCAGCTAATATCCTGTAGGCCTGCAAAGCTTTTTCCACCATGATACCGCAGCCAATTATGGTGGCGTCTTTCCCATCTTTGAGCTCGATGCCCCGCCCTATTTGCAGCTTCAGATCATCATCATATATGTTCGGAACTGCCAGCCTGCCCAGGCGCAGATAGGCAGGACCGCTTCTTTGATATAGGTCCCGCAGGATCTGGCGGGTACTGGTCCCGTCTGCAGGTACTACCACACACATTCCCGGTATACTGCGCATTAATGCCACGTCCTCCACCGACTGGTGTGACCCTCCATCTTCGCCCACGGTAATGCCAGCGTGGGTAGCGCATATCTTTACATTCAGCTCCGCATAAGCTATAGAGTTTCTTATCTGCTCAAAAGCGCGGCCGGCAGCGAACACGGCAAAGGTGCTGGCAAATACCACCTTCCCTGCTGCAGCCAGACCAGCCGACATGCCCATAAGATTCTGTTCAGCTATGCCAGCATTAATGAATCTTTCGGGAAAAACTCCCGCGAATTCTGCTGTTTTCGTTGATTTAGAGAGATCTGCATCCAGAACTACTATATCCGGGTGCTCTCGTCCCAATTCCAATAAGGCCTTTCCATATGCTTCCCTGGTTGCCTGTTTTTTCAAGGGGTATTCCTCCTCTATCCAAGTCTGATCCTTCACGCCTAAACCAGCTCAGCCAGTGCTTTCTCTTTTTCTTCTCTATTCGGGGCAGTTCCATGCCATTCCACTCTGTTTTCCATAAAGGAACAGCCTTTGCCCTTGATAGTAGCTGCCACGATCACCACCGGCTTTCCCTTGATAGTTCTGGCCCTATTAAGCGAGTTCATTATCGCCCGGCTGTCATGTCCATCTATGGTCATAACTTCCCAGCCAAAAGCTCTAAACTTGTCGGTTATGGGCTCCGGTGACATTACCTCTGTTATTCTGCCATCTATCTGCAAGCCGTTATTATCTACAAAAAGCAGCAGGTTGTCCAATTTATAATGAGCGGCAGCCATGCTGGCTTCCCACACCATTCCTTCTTCCAGCTCCCCATCACCAACCATGGCATAGACCCGGTAATCCTTTTTATCCATCTTACCGGCTAAAGCCATTCCCACCGCCCAGGAAATTCCCTGACCCAGTGATCCGGTAGAAGCTTCCACCCCCGGCAGTTTTCTTTTATCCGGATGCCCCTGCAGGGGACTGCCTAATTTTCTCAGGGTCATCAGCTTTTCCTTGGGGAAATAACCCCGCTCGGCCAGAGCGGCGTATAAAACCGGTGCTGCATGACCTTTACTCAAAACAAAACGATCCCGGTCTTCCCAGTCAGGATGGTCAGGATCGACATTCATCTCCCATAAATAGAGGCAGGCAACTATATCCGCCGCGCTCAAGGAGCCGCCGGTATGACCTGAACCTGCTTCACAAAGCATTGTAACGATATGTCTTTTTATAGCCAGGGATTTCTCTTCCATCTGCTGTACTGCTTGGTCATTAATTTCTTTCACGTTATCCTCCCTCTACCGATTGTTCTTGAGCATCAGGCAGGCATAGATATAGTCATCCAGTTCTCCATCCAAGACTGCCTGTACATTGCCGGTCTCCACATTGGTGCGATGATCTTTGATGAGATTAAAAGGATTGAGGGTATAAGTTCTTATTTGACTTCCCCAGGCAATCTCTTTATATTCACCCTTCAAACCTTCGATGTTACTCTCCATTTCCTTTTGTTTTTGTTCGTATAATCGAGCAGTCAATATTTTCATCGCTGCCATGCGATTCGAAAGCTGGGATCGTTCGTTCTGACACTGCACGACTATCCCGCTGGGAATATGGGTAATGCGAACCGCAGAATCCGTTTTATTTACATGCTGGCCGCCGGCTCCACTTGATCGATAGGTGTCTATACGCAGGTCTTCAGTATTAATTTCAATCTCTACTTCTTCATCGATGTCCGGCAGGACTGATAAGGAAGCAAAGGAAGTATGTCTGCGGCCTGATGAATCAAAGGGAGAAATTCTAATCAAGCGATGGACGCCCTGTTCACATCTCAGTTTTCCATAGGCATAATTTCCTGTCACCAGGAAGGTAACACTCTTCACGCCTGCTTCATCCCCGGCCAGAAGATCCATAATTTGAACCTTATAGCCAGATGCTTCCGCCCAGCGGGTATACATACGCAAGAGCATTTCCGCCCAGTCCTGTGCTTCCGTTCCGCCAGCACCGGCATGCAGTGATACGATAGCATTATTGTGGTCGTGCTCGCCGGAAAATAAAAACAGGAGCTCAAATTCTTTAAATTTCTCCTGTACTTCTTCCAGTTCTTTGAGAGTCTCGCTTATTAAGTCCTCTTCTTTTTCGTCCTCTGCTATCTCCAGCATATCTTTAATATATCCAATATTATTATACAGGTCC
>CAZBKS010000113.1:0-6782 GCA_964492475.1 uncultured Syntrophomonas sp.
TACGGCTGTCAGATGAATGTACGTGATTCCGAAATAATAGCCGGGATTTTGGAAGAAGCGGGTTACGTCATGACTCCTAATTTGGAAGAAGCTGATTTAGTTGTATTTAATACCTGCAGTGTGCGCCATTCAGCGGAGAATAAAGTATACGGAAAGTTGGGTGAAGTAACTCTCTTAAAAAGGCATAATCCTGATTTGCTAATCGCTGTGGGTGGATGTATGGCCCAGTTGGATAATGTTAGAGCCAGATTGAAGAAACAGAAGGTGGATATTGTGTTCGGTACCCATAACCTGCATGAACTGCCTTGTTTAATCGAACGGGTTAAAAAATCCTCCCGGCCGGTAGTCCAGGTATATGAGCAGGCAGGGGATATTGTTGAACATCTCCCCTCCCAGCGCCCTGGAAGTATAAGTGCTTTCGTAAATATTATGTATGGATGCAACAATTTCTGCAGTTATTGCATAGTCCCCTTTACCAGAGGACGAGAGAGAAGCAGATTGCCGGACGATATTATCTCTGAAATCAGAGATTTGGCTGATAAAGGGTTTAAGGAAATTACTCTGTTAGGACAGAATGTAAACTCCTATGGTCGCGGGCTGCAGAAAACCTGCGATTTTGCAGACCTGCTGAATTTAGTGAATCAAATAGATGGCATTGATAGAATCCGTTTTACCACCTCCCATCCCCGGGACATGACTGACAAGTTGATTGATGCTATTGCTGTCCAACCCAAGGTTTGCGAGCATATTCATGTAGCCATGCAATCGGGCAGCAACCATATATTAAAACGCATGAATCGCGGCTATACCCGGGAACACTATCTGGAGCGAACCCGGACAATCAGAGATATTATTCCCGGGGCAGCAATAACGACCGATATTATCGTGGGGTTTCCCGGAGAGAGCGAGTCAGATTTCCAGGATACCCTGGAAATGGTGAACAAGGTCCGTTTTGATGCAGCCTTTACTTTCATGTATTCGATTCGTACCGGGACTACTGCTGCCACCCTGGATGATCAGGTTCCACTGGATGTCCGCCGGGAGCGCCTGATAAATCTTAATAAACTTCAGTATTCAATTGCCAGAGAGATAAACCAATCACTGGAAGGGACTGTACAGGAGGTTTTGGTTGAAGGTTTGAGCAAAACCGATAAGGAGAAGCTTACTTCCCGTACCCGTACCAATCGAATCGTAATATTTTCTGGTCCAAAAGACTTAATAGGACGAGTAATAAATGTTAGAATAACAGAAGCAAAAACTTTTTCTTTATTCGGAGAAATGACGTAATTTATATTGGAAGTAATAACAAGGGGGATAATGATTTGTCAAAAGAAGATATTATTAAATTAGCCTTTGATTTGGGGACTTCTATAGGTGATTCTGAAGAGATTATAATATTAAAAGAATTGCAGAATAGACTAAATGATGATTTCGAGGCATCTAATCTTATTATAAAATACAAGGATGCCAAAATGAAATTAGAGCATAAGATGAATGATGGTCTGATGATAAGCAAAGGAGAAGAAGATCATATTGATATTCTCGAACAGCAGTTGAGCAGTAATGCCTTACTGCAGGAAATGATGTCGGCCCAGGAAAGGTTTGATAATCTGATGCAGGCAGTATATTACGCTATGAATCAGGCTATCACCGGCAGCTGTGGTGGTTCCTGCGCTTCCTGCGGTTCCTGCGACAGTGGCTGCTCATAAACTGACCAAGCAACATATTTTGAGCAGAAAGACCTGGGTCACCGGGTCTTTCTTTTTACTTGATATTTGCAGTGTAAATTATTTATTCTAGGGGGTTCTTGAACTGGATGCCAAATATACACCAATGATACAACAATACCTGCAGGTAAAAGAACAGCATCAGGATTGTATACTTTTCTTCCGCCTGGGGGATTTTTACGAAATGTTTTTTGAGGATGCCCGGGTTGCTTCCAAAGAACTTGATATTGTTTTAACCGGAAGGGATGGTGGACAGGAAAATAAGATACCCATGTGCGGTATTCCTTACCATTCAGCCAATAATTACATAGCCAAATTAATTAATCGTGGTTATCGCATAGCTGTTTGTGAACAGGTAGAAGATCCGAAATCTGCTCAAGGTATCGTAAAGAGAGAGGTTGTTAGAATAATAACCCCGGGAACGGTTATGGACGATAATATTCTGGAAGAACACCAGAACAACTATCTGGCTGCTGTTGTATGCGACGGTACTTCCATTGGGTTTGCCTATATAGACGTTTCTACCGGTGATTTCAGGGTAACCGAGTTTCGCGGAGAAGAAAGAGATTTGCAGTTGCAGAGCGAATTGCTTCGACTGGCACCGGCAGAGGTATTGATTAATATGGAATCAAGTCTGGAGTTGGAATGGCAGAGGCCAGCTTTTTTATCCGACCGCATAGCGGTCAGTAATGTGCCTGAAGATATTCTATCCTTCGACCGGGCTCAGGTTGTACTAACCCGGCATTTTGGGGTCAACAGCCTGGAGAGCTTCGGGATCAAGGAATATGAGTATGCTGTTAAGGCTGCGGCCGCCATCATCGCATTTTTAAATAATACGCAAAAAACTAGTTTGAGACAGGTGCAGAGCATTAGGCTATATAATATCGACTCCTATTTGGAAATGGATTATTACACCCGCCGTAATTTGGAATTGACGGTTACCATGCGAGAAGGGAAAAGAGAGGGATCTTTACTAGCGGTGCTGGATGGATGCCGAACTTCCATGGGCAAGCGTATGCTGAGAAAGTGGATAGAGCAGCCCCTTAAAAAGAAACAGGAAATAGAACGAAGGCTGGATGGGGTGCAGGAATTAAAGAATAATCTAATCTTACGCGATGAACTGAAGTCTTTACTGGATAATGTTTATGATATGGAGAGAATTGCCGGTAAAATTGGCAGCGAAATGGCAAATCCCCGGGATCTGCTGGCACTTAAAAACTCATTGCTGGCTTTACAGGAAGTGCCGGACGGCTTTAATAATCTGGACAGCACCCTGCTGCGTAGCATCGCAGCTATGGATAAAATGCAGGATCTGTTGGACCTGATTAATGCAAGTATTAATGATGATGCACCTTTGACCTTAAAAGAAGGAAATATAATTAAGACCGGTTATAATAGCGAAATTGATGAACTTAAACTTCTTTCAGAACAAGGGTCGGTATGGTTGATGGATTTTGAGGCTCATGAAAAAGAACGAACCGGTATCAAATACTTAAAAGTAGGTTTTAACAAAGTTTTTGGTTATTATATAGAGGTAAGCAAGTCTAACCTTAACCGGGTACCGGCTGATTATGTCCGCAAACAGACCCTGGTAAATACTGAAAGGTTTATCAGTGAAGAACTCAAGAATTATGAAGATAAAATTTTAGGGGCCAGGGAAAGACTGTACGCTATAGAACATGAAGCATTTATTAGGATAAGAAGCCAATTAGCTGATCATATAAAAAGAATGCTGGAAACAGCCCAAAAGGTGGCAGCCCTCGATGCAATATTCAGTCTGGCAGAAACAGCTTATAATAACGATTATGTTCGGCCTGCTATCAGCAGCAGTGAAGCAATCGAGATAAAATCCGGACGCCACCCGGTGGTGGAAAGGAATTTGACTGAGGCCCGTTTTGTACCCAATGATACCCAAATCGGAACCAATGACAAGTCTTTTGCCATCATAACCGGACCCAATATGGGGGGCAAAAGTACCTATATGAGACAAATTGCTTTACTGGTCTTAATGGCCCAGATGGGCAGCTTTATACCAGCGGCATCAGCCAGCATTGGGATAGTAGACAAGATATTTACCCGGGTAGGAGCATCAGATGACCTGGCTGCCGGGCATAGCACCTTTATGGTGGAAATGGTTGAAGTAGCTAATATTATGCACAATGCCAGCAGGAAGAGTCTAATCATATTAGATGAAATTGGACGAGGAACCAGCACTTACGATGGAATGAGCATCGCCCGGGCGGTTAGTGAATATATTCTGGAAAAGATTAAGGCCCGGACATTATTTGCTACTCATTATCATGAGATAACTGATCTGGCAGACAAATACGCCCAGGTAATTAATTTATCAGTTTCTGTTCACGAGACTGAAGATACGGTAGTTTTTCTTAAAAAGGTGCTGCCAGGCAAAGCTGATAAAAGTTATGGTATCCATGTGGCCAGGCTGGCCGGGCTTCCTATTCCGGTGATTGAGAGGGCTCAGGAAGTGCTGGTGGGGCTGGAGAAGGGACAAAACCCGGCTGCCTATGCAGATAGGATTTGCCAACCGTCTTTGTTTGCTCCCCAGAATCCGATTATAAGTGAACTGGAAGAACTGAATGTGAACGAACTTACTCCCATGGATGCCATTAATTTGTTATTCAAGTGGAAACAGCTGTTAAGTTAAACAAGCAGGAAAAAATCAACTTGTTATGTGTGGGATAGGGAGCACAGCTGCGAAAGTTGCAATTGGCGTTAAATATTATTAACAGGAGGTGGCAATCATTGTTAATTGGTATTGATGTAGGAGGAACCTTTACTGATGGGGTACTATTCAGCAACGGCGAAATAGTAAGATCAGTGAAAAAGCCTACCGACGAAGAAAACTTAAAGAACAGCCTGCTGCAGGTATTGGATGAATTAATTGTTAAAGACGATATAGCGAAGATTAAAAGGATTGTTCTGAGTACTACTCTGGTTACCAATCTGCTGGCTACCGGGCGGGGTGAAAAGACCGCTCTGGTACTGCTGCCAGGTTACGGACTGCCGCACGATTCCTACCATATGGCCGGGGAGATATATTTTCTGCAAGGGGCCGTTGATTTCCGGGGCCGGGAAATCGAAGGTCTTGATGACAAAGAAATCGATATGCTGCTGAATTGGATCAAGTCTTCGGGTATCAGCAGGATTGCGGTTGCATCTAAATTTGCCAACCGCAACGACGTCCACGAAAAATTTATAAAAAAGAGGATACTGGAGGAATGCGAGGGGGTACATGTATCTATAAGTTCAGAGATATCGGGCAAGCTCAATTTTCCCCGACGAGCCGCCACAACTTATTATACTGCCATGACCATAAGTTCCTGGAACCGCTTCGTAGATGAAATTGAAGAAGCCCTCAAAATCAGAGGAATTGAAACTGAGGTACATGTTTTGAAGGCCGACGGCGGCACCATACCCCTGCAGGCATCCCGGGCCAAACCATGCGAAACGGCTTTTTCGGGTCCAGCCGCCAGTACCATGGGAGGATTAGCGTTAACTGGAGATGATTTAAATTCCGTGGTGGTTGATGTGGGTGGTACCACCACTGATTTATCTCTTGTTATTGCCGGGGAGCCCTTGTACGCATCCAGGGGAGCGGTGATAGAAAATCATCTTACCCATGTGAATTCCTTCGCAGTAAGGTCCATTGCCCTGGGCGGTGATAGCGTGATAACCACCGAAGGGGTGCAGCCTTATCGGGTTGGTCCGGCTGCCTGTTTCGGCGGTGAAAAACCTACCGTAACAGATGCTTTTAACCTTTATCTTAATCTTAATCTGGGGGATGTATCGAAGTCAGAAACAAAGATGGGAGAAATAGCAGCCCGGCAGCAGTTGGATACTGCCCAACTCTGCTCTCAAATAGTTGATGATGTAAGCAAGACACTCTATAAAGCAGTGAGTGAAATGTTTCTGCAGTGGGAAAACGAACCGGCCTATAAAGTCTGGGAAGTAATCAACCAGCGTAAATTTACCCTGGATCGGGTCATAGGTATAGGGGCCGCAGCGCCCGCTATGGTTCCAGCCCTGGCCGGGATGATGAAAGTTGAGTCCTTTATCCACACCTATTCACCGGTCGCCAATGCCCTGGGAGCTTCGGTAGTAAGACCAACCCTTACGGCAGTACTGCATGTGGATACCCAGAGCAAAAAATATATTCTTGATCCGGGCGGCAAAAGCGGAGAACTGGAGAAACCCAGAAGTTTTCAACTTGCCGACGCCAAGGAGATGGCCCGGCAGCACCTGCTCACGGTAGGGCAGGAACTGGGTATGGAAGATTACACGGCTGATTCCACTTTCTTTTTAGAAGAACAGTTCAACATGATTCGAGGATGGGATCGGGTAGGCAAGCTGTTTGAAGTAGGCATACAAGTTGCTCCTGGTTTTATTAAGGAATTCAAGGGGGTTAAGATATGAAACCAACTGGTATATTGTTTTTCCCGGCTTTTGACTGGGCTATATCTCCAACCCATCCTGAAAGGGAAGAAAGGCTGCTGTATACCCGGGACCAGATATTTGAAGAAGGCATAATGGATCTTCCCCAGATAAAAGAATACAAGCCCGGGCTGGCCAGTTTAAAGGATATTGCCAGAGTGCACTTCTGTGTGCCTGATGTAGAAGCACAAATCACCGAAGCCCATCTGGTATCTGCAGGTTCTGCTCTGGTAATGGCTGATGCGGTAATGAAGGGTGAAGTAAAAAATGGTTTTGCCATCATAAGACCGCCTGGACACCATTCGATGACCGTAGCTCACGGAAACCGGGGCTTTTGTAACATTAACAACGAGGCCATCATGGTGGAATATCTGCGGCAGAAGCATGGAGTGAAACGCATTGCCATAGTTGACACAGATGTGCATCATGGAGATGGAACCCAGGAAATATTCTACCATGATCCGGATGTTTTGTTCATATCCTTCCATCAGGACGGAAGGACTCTGTACCCCGGTTCCGGGTTTATGGAAGAAGCCGGAGGTCCTCTGGCTTATGGTACTACCATTAATATTCCGCTGCTGCCTCGTACTACTGACACCGGTA
>CAZBKS010000114.1:0-6716 GCA_964492475.1 uncultured Syntrophomonas sp.
CCATAATACTCCAAAAGCTGGTTTGGTTATACTCCATTCGATTACCGGCCAGGGAGTTTCGCCAAATAACGGTGCAGCAATGATAGCAACTATTATACAGGGGAGTATCCCCAGGTTGCCGATAGTTGACCAGATGCCTCCCTTGGCCATGAGGCTCTTGAAGTGGTTTGAAAATAAGAGATAAAATGCAACTATCAAGCATAGAGTACAGGTTATAGGGAATAAATCAAACTTTCCGCCAGTTACAAATATCATATAGATAGCGGAGAAGCCTGCTCCCATAATAACCCCTGATTTGATACTATGTGGTATCAGGCTGATTAGTTTACCAGCCAATCCTGTGATACCCAGGAAAATCGCAAATATGCCCAGACCCATCTCAAATGCAATCAAGGCCTGCATCCGGGGGGCTCCTTCTGGGAAAAGCAGACAATATGCGATTAACAGAGGTATAGCCGGTGTGATCCAGCCTGGAACAACCGGGTCACCCAGCAGCGTGTGCCACGTGTAGAGAAATCCATTTAATACAACAATTGCGATAGCTACTTCAAAGGGCATTCCCAGAGTTTCCTGCAGAATTGGAATAGCACCCAGGCAGACGGCACACATTATTAGGCCCTGGATATAATCTGCCCATTCCCAGCGGTAATGGATACCTGGTAATCTTACTTTAAAAGGTCCGGCTGGAATATAACGATTCTCTTGACCGTATTCACGAAATTGGCGCATTATTAATCCCCTTCCTCTTATGTTTATATTAGACCTTCTTAAAAATAAATCTCCTGGGTTTTTTGTTTAATGTAATTTCGAAAATCAGGATGTGCAATATTTGCTAAGGCATCGATTCTCTGTCTGATGGTTTTGCCCCGTAAAGCGGCTATTCCATATTCTGTGACCACATAGTCTACGTCGTTTCTGGAGGTGGTAACGCTGGATGCTATATCCAGTATCGGAACAATTCGGGAAACAGTGCCTTTAGCAGCGGTAGAGGGCAGGGCGATAAAAGATTTTCCTCCCTTTGATCGGCTTGCTCCCCTTACGAAATCGACCTGCCCGCCGACTCCGCTGAACTGTACCGGGCCCAGTGTATCTGCGGCCACCTGTCCCAGAACATCCACTTGAAGCGCGGAATTGATGGAGACCATTTTCTCATTACGCATAACAACAAATGGGTCGTTCACATAATCAACCGGGTACATTTCAACCATGGGATTTTCGTTGACCCATTGATACAGCTTTTTGCTGCCCATAAGGAAAGTGACGATCATCTTACCTGGGTGAAGAGTTTTGCGTTTACAGGTTATAACCCCTGCTTCAGCGAGTTCGACTACACCATCTGAGAACATTTCCGAATGAATCCCTAAATCATTTTTATCATCCAGGAATTTGAGAACTGCATCCGGAATAGCACCTATTCCCAGCTGAAGCGTAGATCCATCTTCAATGAGGGATGCTATATTTCTTCCTATTTCCCTTTCTACGTCTCCTATCTGCGGCTGACCAAGTTCTATTATGGGTAAGTCACAGGCCACGAAATAGTCTATATCTTCCACGCGTATATAGGAATTACCCTGCGTTCTGGGCATATTGGGATTGACTTCTGCTATTACGGTTTTGGCAGACTTTATAGCCTGTAGTGTGTAATCGACTGAAACTCCCAGGCTGCAAAAACCGAACTGATCTGGTGGGGTTACTGTAACCATTGCTACATCTATCGGTAATCTATTTTCCCGGAATAAAGCTGGTATTTCTGAAAAAAAGCAGGGAGTATAATCAGCCCTTTGTTCTTTTACTGCCTGCCTGGTAGGGCCGCCGATAAAGAGGCCATTATGACGGAAGTGGGCAGACATTTCAGGTTTGGCATACAGTCCTTTTCCCATCGCTACCATATGGACTATCTCCACATTCTCCAGTTCATCTGCTCTGGCTACCATTGCTTCTGGCAGCAGTTGAGGTTCCCCGCAAGCGTGACCTAATACCACTCTGTCACCTGACTTGATGCATTTAACAGCTTCGTGGGCTGGAAATATACGATTGATGTAGTGCTCTTGCCAGTTCAACAACTTAACTTAACCTCCTCTCTCTCGGTTATTAATTGGCAAATTACTTTTGCCATTTGGTCGCTGGGAACCTGATAATGATTGATATAGTTACCAGCGACCAGTATCAGATATTCAGCATGATTTCTTATTTTTGCCAGATCGACGCAGGCAGCTGGACATCCACAGACTACCAGTGCTATATCCGCATGTTTTTGGGTTAGTTCAACCGGGCTTGAAACTTTAAGGCAGTTTATCACCTCATCAACCAGCTGCTTCCGGTTTATTACCGGGTTGCATCCTCCGCAATATTTTATTCTCAGCTTGATTGGCCTTTTATTCAAATGCTTCATGTTTCATATTAATTGAATTTATTCCCAGTCCACGTCGTTGTTTTCTTTAACTCCACACAGCTTCTCAGCCAATTCCTTGCGATGTTCAAGGTCGATCAGCCTCGTAATCATGATCCTCTGTGCCTGTGGTGAACCTGCACCGTGCATTGACTCGGTCAGGTAACCGACTGCGGCACATCCCAGAGTAAGATTCTCCATCAGCCGCAGCATGCGCTGACGGTTTTCAACCGGAACATCAGTACTGGTGCTTGAATATTTTTTGACCAGTTCACCCACTTCAGGAATATCAAAGTCTTTTTCTGAAGGCATGGTTACGAAATAACCACCGGCAATATCCTGGCCTAATCTGGCAATTTCATAAGGAAAACGGGTAACATTCTGCTTGCAGATATTGGCCAGCAGGATATCGATCAGATAATTGCCGGCTGCTGTTTGGCGGCCTTCTGCTGAGCAAGCGATACCACAGGCATACAAGGTTTCATTGAGATGGCACATCTCCACGATTTTGTCCTTGACTCCAGAAGCTTTGGCTACTCCCTGATAATCTGCCAATGCTTTGGCACAACCTATCAGGTTGTCACCAACCCCAACTTTGCATCCGCCATAGCTTTGACGGTGATAGCCCGCAAAGCGTTCAACTATCATGGTGGTAAAGTCAGTTTCTCCGCACATAAAAACTCTGTCCCAGGGTACGAAGACATTATCGAAAATCGTCATTACTTCTTGCCCGCCGAAATATTTGTTTCCAATGTCGATGTCGCCACCCTCAAGTTTTCTGGTATCGCAGGATTGACGTCCATAGACAAAAATCATACCCGGTGTATTCAAGGGAATTGCGAAACAAACAGCCCACTCTTCTTCACCTGGCCTGAGACTGTTATTAGGCATAACCAGAATTTCATGAGAATTGATCATACCGGTCTGATGCAGCTTGCATCCGCGCACTACGATGCCGTCTTCTCTTTTCTCAACTACATGCAGATAAGCATCTGGATCAGGTTGCTGCCCGGGGGATTTTGATCTGTCACCGCGGGCATCAGTCATGCAGCCATCAATAGTGAGATCCTGGTTCTGGATGTCAATCAGCCACTTTTTGAAGCGCTCATGATAATCTGTGTTATGCTTGGCATCCATTTCAAAAGTGGTATTGTATAAAGCATTGACAGCATCCATTCCTACGCACCTCTGGAAACAGCAGCCGGTTTTTTGCCCCAGCAGACGAAGCATCTTTACCTTCTTGATCAAGTCTTCTTTACTTTGATGCAAATAGGTAAAACGATTAACTCTTTCGCCGGTCAGAGTTGATAGTTCTGTCATCAGATCTTCGTATTCGGGCTCCTGAGCCAATTTGTAGGTCATGGCCATAGCATTTATAGATGGCCGAATAATTGGGTTGTCCACGTAATTTTCAACTTTTTCACCGAACATGTAGACATTGATATCCCCGGCCATTGCCCTGAGGTCATCAATATACTCCTGTGGTTTTTTCAAGGTCATTACGTACACTCCTTTCACATTTACGATGATAATTACAGCTTGGAGTTACTGTTCGTTCAGAAACGTATTTAATGCATTAAATATTAAGAACAACTTGTTCGACTGTACGTTTCTTGTTATTGCAAACTTCGTACCATGTTGAAAAATAGCGTAAGTTTATTAGTTCGATTTTGCAGATGGTAACACCTTACCCTCCCTGCTAAGACAAAGCATAATCTCGCCAGTGGGTAAGTGTGAAAATTGAGTTATTAATAAATGTTTTATGTAATAGAAAAGAACGGGGTTAAAGAAGATATAAAAATACAAATTGATAATTTGACAAAGTTATTATGTGTGGTGGGTAAAAGTATTGATCGCGATACATTTTTGTATCTATTGGGTCCTTTTAACTGCTCTTGTCTCTATTTGATCAAGTAATAATCACGTGAAAATTATATATATACAAAAAGGTATCGGGTGAAACAAATATGCATCACCCTTATTCATAGTCGGCCAGGCGAATACCGTAACGCGCTGCTTTACGGCATACGGTTGGTTGGCTGACCCCGAGCATTGCGGCTGCTTTGCGGGTACTGCCATATCGTTGCAAAGAACTCAGAATCAGCTTTTTCTCAAATTCTTCAACAGCTTTTTTTAACTTTTGCTCAGGTAATTTTGATGATAATTCCTCCTGTTTGTTATCTGAAGATTCCAAATTAACATCTTTTATAATGTTGCCTGGGACGGTAACATAAGCTCGCTCAATAATGTTTTCTAGTTCCCGTATATTTCCGGGCCAATCATAATTGATAAGTCGATCTACAACTTTTTCATACACTGCCTTATTGAGGCCGTATCTGTCGTTGAGTTTTTTGATAACATGATAAACCAGAGCGGGAATTTCTTCCCGGCGTTCTCTGAGAGGAGGTACATTGACCGGTACCACATTCAACCTGTAGAACAGGTCTTTCCTGAAAGTGCCATTTGCTACCATGTCCTGCAAATTCCGATTTGTTGCAGCTATGATGCGTACATCTATCTTGATCGGCTTAACCCCGCCTACCCGGGTAATTTCTGACTCCTGGATAACACGCAGCAGTTTGACCTGCAGGCTTAAAGGAAGTTCGCCTATTTCATCCAGAAAGAGTGCTCCCTTATCTGCAATCTGAAATAATCCTGCTTTCCCATGTTTCTGGGCTCCGGTAAATGCGCCCGCTTCATAGCCAAAAAGCTCGGATTCCAGGAGGTTGGCAGGTATGGCTCCACAATTTATATGAACTATAGGTTTGTCTTTGCGAATACTATTGTTGTGCAGGATATTTGCTACCATCTCTTTACCCACACCTGATTCGCCATAGATTAAGACGGTTGAATCCACCTGACCAAGGCGTATAATAAGATCCAAAAGTTCCTTTGATTTCGGGGATCTGACGATGAAGTTTTCACACAGCTCAGCTTTCTTTAATTTTTCCTGGAAATGAAGATGCTGGACTTCTTGTTTCAATGTATCTAACTCGGTAATGTCACGCACATTGGTAACGACCCGGAATAGATTACCCTGCTTATCAAAAATAGGATTGCCGGTAACCAGAACGGTCTTTCCGGTGCTGATTTCCTGGGTAAGAGTGATCGGTTCAAGACGATCGCGTACCAGCATGGTGACCGATTTATCGTAAACACCGGCTTCAACCAGCTCGTCCATGGTCTTGCCCAGGACATCCTCCATATTAACTCCCGTAATACGTTTGTAAGCTTCATTGGCATGGATAACTTTACCTGTGCCATCAGTTACGAATATTCCATCAAAAGAGGACTCGATTATGGCATCCAGTTCTTCTTTTAATTCCAATGTGGTCTGTAATTCTTCGATGATAGCGTCAAAGTCTGAAACATCCTGCAATATCGCTACTGCTCCTACTACTTTCCCCTCAACAACTATTGGAGTTCGGTTGGAAATAAAATGCCTGCTATTGAATACAAATTTCTGAGTGGGTTCGGCCTTCCCGCTCTGTATGATATTGGGAAGACGACCGCTGGGAAAGAGACTTGAAAAAGGAGCCCCTACTACTTCTGAACGCTTTTTTCCCAGCAGCTTTTCAGCGGCGGGATTAAATATATTGATATTTTCATCTGAATCTATACTTATAATGGCGTTGTACGTAGAGTCTATAACGGTTAAAAGCTCATCGTAATACACACCGACCAGATGTTTCTGACAGATGGTGCCGATTACTTTTTGACCATCAACAACAGGTATTTGGCTGAGGTCACCGGTTTTGGGAATTATCTTAATATCGTCCTGCGGCGATACGGTTGGCGGGGTTTTGATCATATAATCTCTGATCTGGTTTTTGAAGTCATCTCCGTATGCTGCGGCATGAAAAAGCTGGGTCTTATCAAAGAGACCAAGCAGATGGTTATTCTTATCTACTACTGGAGCACTGGCCACTTCGTTTTCAATAAAGAGCCGGGCAGCTTCCTGCAGGGTTGCTTCCGGTTTAAGTACTAACGGGTTTACGGTCATTATATCTTGTACTTTGATAGTGCTCCCTCCCTTTTTATCTCAAAACCATGATGTTAAAAAAAACATATGATACAAAAATGTATCATATCGTAATATTAGACAATATACGACAATAATACAATGTCAGGGACTAGTATTTATAGCAAAAAATAGATGATTTGCCCCTGAAAAAATTAAAAACTGCTCAAAGTATAAATGTAACAACGATCATTGGTGGAGCATGAGTTTATGATGGAACTGATCTTCGTGGGTATAAATTTTGCAAGTATAGAAAAATTAAATAGGGAAGGAGCGATATCTTTGAATGGATTTTGGGAAGATTTA
>CAZBKS010000115.1:0-6657 GCA_964492475.1 uncultured Syntrophomonas sp.
CCCAGTGCTTTTGCTGCTTCCGACATGCCTTTGATAGCTTCCTGCATCTGCCAGTATATATGGGGATTCTCGGGACTGCCAAAATTGAGGCAATTAGTAAGCGCTAAGGGTTTGGCCCCTACGCAGGCAAGATTCCGTGCGCCCTCGCATACCGCCATCATACCTCCCTGATAAGGATCCAGGTAAACCATGCGGCCGTTGCAGTCGGTGGCCAGGGCAATTCCTTTTTGATAATCCTTAACCCTTAGCACTGCAGCGTCTGCATCACCAGGCACTATTACGGAGTTGATCATTACCTGATGATCGTATTGAGTATAGACCCACCTTTTGCTGGCAATATTAGGTGAAGCCAGCAGTTTGCTTAAAGCCTCTCCGGCGTCGTATTCGGCTAGATTATCTATATTAAAGTCTCGGCATTCTTTATAATAGGGCGGCTCCAGCCCTTCTCGCAGGTATACCGGACAGCCTTCAGTCAAAGCTTCGACCGGTACCGCTCCTGCCAGAACGTTCCCTTCCAAAACCTTGAACATTCCATCATCAGTAACTTCACCGATGACCGTGGCGTCCAGCCCCCATTTGTCAAAAATCTCTTCTATCCGACCTTGCTTGCCTTCCCGGGGTACAATCAGCATCCTTTCCTGGGATTCTGACAGCATGACTTCATAGGGTATCATGCCTGTTTCCCGGCGGGGTATCCGGGATACATCAACCATTACCCCCCGCCCCTTTTTACTGGCAGATTCAGCGATGGAGCTGGTCAGGCCTGCTGCTCCCAGATCCTGCATTCCTGCTACCAAATCCTCTTTTATTAATTCCAGGCAGGCCTCTATCAGCAGTTTTTCCATGAAAGGGTCCCCTACCTGCACTGAAGGCCTCTTCTCCTGGGAGGCTTCGCTCAGTTCTTCCGAGGCAAAGGTGGCACCATGAATACCATCCCGACCTGTCCGGGCCCCCACCAGCATGAGAGGGCTTCCAATTTCGCTGGCAGTAGCATAAGCAATCTCCTCTGTATTGACCAGTCCCACGCACATAGCATTAACCAGCGGATTGCCCTGGTAGGCGTGATTAAAATAGACTTCCCCGCCAACAGTAGGTATGCCCAGGCAGTTGCCATAATCCCCTATTCCCGCTACTACGCCGGAAAACAGCTGTTTTACCCGTTCGTCATCCAGGTTTCCGAACCGCAGGGAGTTTAAGGAGGCTATGGGCCTGGCTCCCATGGTGAAAATATCACGAACAATCCCACCTACCCCGGTGGCTGCACCCTGATAGGGCTCTATAGCCGAGGGATGGTTGTGGCTCTCAATTTTGAACACCAATGCCTGCCCATCACCGATATCAACTATCCCGGCATTTTCTCCCGGGCCTTGTATAACCCGAGGCCCTTCGGTAGGAAAATTCCTTAAAAGGGGCCGGGAGTTTTTATAACCGCAGTGCTCAGACCACATTACGGAAAACATACCGAGTTCCAGGTAATTGGGCTCGCGGTCCAGTATCTCTATAATCTGCTCATATTCTTCGTCTAATAAACCCATCTCTTTATAAGTCATTTCTTTCACTATATCCCCACCTCCTCAAGCCAGTTAATCATAGAATCAAATATATAAAAGCCATCCCGGCCGCCCAGCATTTGTTCCGAGCACCTCTCCGGGTGGGGCATCATTCCCAGCACATTGCCCTGCAGATTGCATATCCCGGCAATATTGGCCAAGGAGCCATTGGGGTTAAATTCCGGGCCCTCTTGTCCATCTACACTGCAGTAAGTAAATACAATCTGATCATTATCTTTCAGACTTTGCAAAGTATTTTCATTACAAAAATAGTTTCCTTCCCCGTGGGCAACCGGTACCCGGACCACTTGATCCACTTTTAGACGGTTGGTAAACGGGGTATCGGCCCGGTTGACTCTCAGGAAAACCGGTTTGCATATAAACTTGAGGCTGCTGTTTCTGAGCATTGCTCCAGGCAACAAGCCGGCTTCCAGCAGTATCTGAAAACCGTTGCAGATACCTATGACCAATCCGCCCCGGGCTGCAAAGTCTATTACTGAGGGCATTACCGGCGAAAAACGGGCGATAGCCCCGGTCCGCAGGTAATCCCCGTACGAGAAGCCTCCCGGCAGGATAAGTGCGTCAAAGCCAGCCACGGTGTTTTCTTTGTGCCAGATATACTCCACTTGCTTATTCATTACTTCCTTGACTACATGATAGCAATCCGCATCACAATTTGAACCGGGAAACACTACTACCCCAAATTTCATGTCTAATTTACCTCCACTATTTCGACCCGGTAGTCTTCAATGACCGGATTGGCAAGCAGTTTGTCACTCATCTGTTCCAATTCCTTCAGGGCCGAATCGCGGTCGCCGCCTTCCAGCCATACTTCGATAAATTTACCTATCCGCACTTCATTAACCTGTGCATAATCAAGAACCTTTAATGACTTTTTAACCGCTTCCCCCTGGGGGTCTAATACACCGTTTTTCAATGTTACATAAATATTGGCTTTTAACACCTTTCTGCCTCCTCCTATATAAATAGCAGCTTACCTGCTTATCCCAGCACCTTTTCAATCCTTCTTACCACTTCCTGATAGGCCTCTGCTTCTCCGCCCATATTCCGGCGGAAACGATCTTTATCCAGCTTTTCCAGGCTGACTTTGTCCCATAAGCGGCAACTGTCCGGAGATATTTCATCCCCCAGGACTATCCTTCCTTCATAAACACCGAATTCCAATTTAAAATCAACCAGTATTATGCCGATACTATCAAAGAATTGGGTCAGGATTTCATTGATCTTCAGCCCCCGGGCCTGAATGTCCTCCAGCTGTTCTTTAGTAGCCCATCCAAAAACCCGGGCATGGCATTCATTGATCATAGGATCATGAAGCTCATCATTTTTCAAGAACAATTCTACTATGGGAAAAGGCAGTTCTGCCCCCTCCTCTATCCCCAACCGCTTGGAAAGACTTCCGGCGGCCACATTTCTCACTACTACCTCTACCGGCAGCATATCCAGGCGCTTTACGATCACATTCCGTTCATCTATTTGATTAACAAGATGAGTCTCCACACCCTGTTCTTCAAGCATCTTGAAGAGTAAACAGGATATCCGGTTATTGACAATACCTTTGTTTTCTATAATTCCTTTTTTTGCACCGTCAAAAGCGGTAGCTTCATCCTTATATGTCATTATAAAATAGTGCTCATCCTCAACCGCGTATATTTGCTTGGCTTTTCCCTCATATAGCATCTCTCTTTTATCCAATGCCGTTCCCTCCTTTATACTGCTAGTCCAGACCGCAGCGTTTAAATATATAATCAACATTATTTGTATAAATGGTCAGATCAAAAATGACTTCTATCTCCCGCGGGGTCATGTAATTCATAATCTCATCATCCTGTAATACCAATGTTTTAAAATCAAGCTTCTCTTCCCAGCTCTGCATGGCATGGTTCTGCACCAGAGGGTAAGCGTCTTCCCTCAGCATCCCTTTGTTTAGCAGGGTCAGCATCAGTTCCTGGGAGAATATCAGCCCCCGAGTTCGTTTAATGTTTTCCATCATGTTGTCTTCATAAATAACCAGACCAGCTACAATAGCGCAGAATTTTTCCAGTATATAGTCCAGGAGCACACAGCTGTCTGGAATTATGACCCTTTCTACTGATGAATGAGTTAAATCCCGTTCATGCCACAGGGCTACATTTTCCAGCGCCGCCATGGCATTTCCTCTTATAACCCGGGACAGCCCGGCCACTCTTTCACTCATCATAGGATTTCTTTTGTGGGGCATGGCTGAGGAACCTTTTTGTCCTTTGCGAAAAGGCTCTTCAGCTTCCAGTATTTCTGTTCGCTGCAGATTTCTAACTTCAGTGGCCATTTTTTCCAGAGAACTGGCAATCACTGCCAAGATAGTCATAAACTGAGCATGGCGATCCCTTTGAATGATTTGGGTAGAAACCAAACAGGGCTGCAGTTCCAGTTTCTGACACACGTACTCTTCCACCCGGGGATCTAGGTGGGCAAAATTTCCCACCGCACCGGATATGGCACCATAAGACACTACTTCTCTGGCTTCACGCAGCCTTTTTAAATTACGGTCTATCTCGGTATACCATAGAGCCATTTTAAGGCCAAAAGTAGTTGGTTCCCCATGGATACCGTGAGTTCTTCCTATGTTTAATGTGTATTTATATTTCCTGGCCTTTTCTCCCACCAGTTCTTTTAATATGAGCAGCTTTTCCATAATAAGATCGGCAGAATCTCTCATCTGCAAAGCTAATCCGGTATCCAGGATATCTGAAGAAGTCATCCCAAAATGTATGTACTTGGACTCGTCCCCCACATATTCAGCAACATTGGTCAAAAAAGCTATCACATCATGATGTACTTCATTTTCTATTTCTTTTACTTTTTTAATATCAAAATCAGCCCGTTCCCGAATAACTGCTACTGCTTCTTCAGGAATGCGTCCTATAAGCGCCTGACCTTCACAGGCAGCTATTTCTATTTCCAGCCAGTTGCGCAGCTTGTTCTCCTCTGACCATATAGCTCCCATGCGGGGCAGTGTATATCTATCTATCATTGATGACGATCCTCCCGAAATTAATTATTTCTTTTCCTCCAGGTATGCATGTGCCCCTATTTCCTTAAGTTTTCTATCTTTTTTAAGCACCACATCAGCCATCTGCTCACGGTACTTGAACAAAGTCAGTTTCATTTTATCATCACTTACTGCCAATACCTGCACCGCCAGCAGAGCAGCGTTGGCACTGCCATTAATGGCTACCGTAGCTACTGGAATTCCTTTAGGCATTTGCACTATTGAATACAGCGAGTCAATTCCTGATAACGTGCTGCTTTTTATAGGAACTCCAATCACTGGCAGAACAGTATATGCGGCAATGATTCCCGGCAGATGAGCTGCTCCGCCCGCGCCGGCAATTATCACCTTCATACCTTTGCCGGCGGCATTTTTGGCATATTCAGCAGTTTCTTCAGGCAGCCGGTGAGCTGAGCATATCGTATATTCGTAGCCAACCCCGAATTCCTCCAGAACTTCTCCAGCTTCTTTCATTATACCGAGGTCAGAATCGCTGCCCATAATGATCCCTATTTCAGGCATTTATTACATCCCTCCTTAATTATTCGAGAATAACTAACCTCCCTTTAAAATAGAATACCCAGGCGGTCAGTTTCGTAACCGAAACCTGTCCGCCTGGGCTTTTATCCCTATACGGTGTAGCGCTTAAAAAGCGCCTGTGTCACTCGGACCAGTCCATTGCAATGTATGCGGAACCCTAGACACACTTTCGCGTTTTCATCTGTGTATTTAGTTACACTTTGATATTAACAAAGCATTAATCCCGTGTCAACCAGGGAAACAGGGGGACGTTCTTTTTTTTTGCACCCCACGAAAATAACAGGCAACAAAAAGAACGTCCCCCAGTTTACCTATAAACCATGGAGCTTCTTTCTGAGTTTGTATATGCCTTCATAAAGCTCGACTGCTTCACTGCGCAGGTCCGGATCAGATAGGTTTAAGAGATGGTCAAAATTACTTTCCGCTTCCAGATCATCCAGCCTGCTGATAACCCGGGCAGCCAGCTGCCTTATTAAATCTTCCACCGCTATCCTCCTTCATCGAGTGTCCTGTCATGCAGGTGCTGCTTAAAGAAGCGGGATATATCTTTTCGCTTCGTTTTCTTTTTTCTCTAATAAAATATGCTTATTTTTGTAAATAAATTCTTGCCTTTTATCAGAATGACTATACCGTTACAGACTTTGGATCAATAATTGCCTGAGCGGTCGTCCCATATCTAAGGATAATGCATTATTTAATAACCCTCTAAAAAACATATCCGCTTATACCAGTATGTAGTAGAATAAAAGTTGTTTTACTACATATATGGGATGGTACAGATTAGAGAAATAATTATGCAAAACTCTCGTTAATCCAATATATTTTCCTGGACTGTATGATTTTTGGGACAATCAACGTATATAATGGTAAGAGAAATACTTGAAAGGAAGGTTAATTATGAAACGCCAGCAACTTATAGGCCTGTTTTTAAGCAGTCTTTTAATCTTAGCGCTTTTAATAACCGGATGTACTCCAGCAGAGAAAATAGACGATTCTAATAACACCCAACCTTCAACAACGGCTGAGCAGGCAGAACTGACACTATATTTTGCAGATGAAGGCGCTGCCGGTTTGGTCGCAGAACAGCGTACCGTAAAAATTGAAAACCTGGAGGAACTTCCTTCCGTGGTGGTACAGGAATTGATAGCTGGTCCGAAGGGCAACAACCTGTATCCTACCATTCCTCCGGAGACCCGACTCTTATCACTGAAGGTTGAAGACGGTACCGCTATGGTAGATTTTTCCCAGGATATTATAACCAAGCACTGGGGAGGCAGTGCAGGCGAGACCATGACCCTCATGTCGCTGGTAAATTCTTTGACTGAGTTAAGCAATATTGAGCGAGTACAAATCCTGGTGGAAGGAGAAAAAGTTGATTCATTGCTGGGCCACTGGGATACCAGTCAACCCCTGGAGAGAACTGAGAGTTATATCCTGCAGCCCGAGTCTTAAGAGACATTACTATATAATCCAGTATCCCGTCAGAGTATCGATAAAGTCAGACCGAGCAAAAAA
>CAZBKS010000116.1:0-4102 GCA_964492475.1 uncultured Syntrophomonas sp.
ACTACCCAGAAGTATTTTACTCCCGACGGCACGGATATCAACGAAATTGGAATCGTTCCCGATTACCCGGTTGCCGATGATACAGAAAACAGTGAGGACCTGCAGCTTAACAAAGCAGTTGAAGTCCTTAAACAACAGATGTAAATTATGGGGTCAGGCACTAACACTCGGGAGGACATGATATTTGGATCTGCTGACAGGAATATTGTTATTGATGGGGCGAGTTATGATGGAAACGATTACCTCGCCCTTTTTTATTTCCGTATATTTACTTCTTTTCACTATAGTTTGCTGGCAGTATAAACGCATGGAAAACATAAGTGAAAAGCTTATAGAAAGCAACGACCGGCTGTTCCTGCGCTCGGCCTTCTTATCATCCGTGGTAGGTATCTTCGGCGGCTGCCTGGGCAGCATGCTGCTGATCATAGTTGGCATAAACCTGGAAAATATTGGATTTGCTTATCTATGGGTTCTGGCCTTGCTGCTCATGCTTATAAATCCGCGTTTCTTATGCTTTGCCTATGCGGCCGGAATTTTATCTTTATTCAGCCTGCTGTTTTCCTACCCGGATATCAGTATCCCTCATTTGCTGGCTCTGGTAGCCATACTGCATATGATTGAAAGCTTTCTGATTTTGCTAAATGGTCATAGTTACCCCATTCCGCTGTATGTAAAGAAGAAAGACCAGATCGTAGGCGGTTTTAATCTGCAAAAATTCTGGCCGCTGCCCCTTATGGCCTTGGTAGGGGTGTACAGCATCAACCCCTCAGACGGTCTGGCCATGCCTCAATGGTGGCCTTTATTGCAGGGATATGCGGGTATGACTGACCAGACCTTCACCCTGCTGCCGGTAGTGGCAATACTGGGATATGGGGAAATAACTACCACCAGCCCCCCCGTCTGGAGAGTTAAAAAATCCTCCCGCAACCTTTTTGTTTACAGCCTGATTCTTCTGCTGCTGGCCTGGCTATCCTGCCGCATGCCGGTACTAACCATAGCCGCTGCCTTATTTTCCCCCCTGGGCCATGAATTGGTTATCTGGCTGGGGATGCGGGAAGAATATAACCGTAAACCTTTGTATACCAAAAGCCAGGCCGGGTTAAGAGTTCTGAATGTGAGACCAGGAAGCCCGGCTCAAAGGGCAGGTATCGCGGAGAGAGACATTATCCTCACGGTTAATGGATTTAATGTAGATCATTATTCAGTAGTAAGAGAACTGATTCGCACCGCCAGTAATGTTACACTGGAGGTAAAAAGAGATGGGCAGAAAATAAACCTTCGTCTGCACGGAGCTTACCTGCAGGATTCCGGTATAATCCCGGTACCCGAGGATCCTGTAGCCAGGTACATAGTAATGCCTGAAGATAGAATCTTCAACCTGGTCCGCGCCCTCTGGCAAAAAATCGGTAATGGGGTCAGGCACTAACTTACTAACTTATGCGCCCAATAACTATACGTAAGTTAGTAAGTTAGTGCCTGACCCCAAAAAGAAATTTTGTTAACATTCTATAAATACCCTGAATATATTAATAAGGAATATTGAGGCAGGCAAATGGAGGTTTTATATTTGGGCAGCAAGGGAAAGATCAGGTATGTGTTTACCAGCAGCCATACCGGTAAGGGTTTTTATACTTTTATTCCTGGTTTACTGGAGGGAATAAGGAAAATCTATGTGCTTAAGGGGGCACACGGGTCAGGAAAGTCTACTTTTATAAGATGCCTGGGAGATTCTCTTTCGGAACAGGGATATACCGTAGAGTTCTGGATGTCGGCGGAAGATCCTGTGAATCCAGAGGGAGTATATATTACACAAATAGAAACGGCGGTAGTAAATGGGAACTTGCCTGTAGTCATCGATCCTAAATATCCTGGCCTTACCGGTTCCATTATTAATTTATCTGAATACCTGGATGAATTATATATAAATAAATACAGGCAGGAAATTATGGGACTAATAGATCAAGTTGAAAAGCAGGGCCTGAAGGCGGGCAGCATGTTGCAGCAGGCTGCTGCAATAAGAGAAGAAGTGCTGCAGGCCAGCGAAGAGTGTCTTAATGACAACAAACTGCAGCAGTTGATCAGCAGGTTGGAAAGCGAAATCCTGAAAGAACAAACGGGTGAAAAGCATTATTTTGCTACCTCAATTAGCACCGAAGGGGTTATAAACTATGTGGATGAGATAAGCAGCCGCTGTAAAATCAGGTATCTCTTAAAAGGAGGACCCGGAGCGGGTAGGGTGATTGATGAAATGGCCCTGAGGGCAAGAGACGCCGGGTATTTTGTGGAATATTACCACTGTGGCTTAAATCCGCTGCGAGTAATTATGGTAATATTCACTCATCCTCAGCTGGCTATCATCGAAACCGGTGATATGGAAATATCTGTCCGTCCTGGGGATAGAATTATTGACATGGCTGAGTGCATGGATGAATCTTATCTGCCTTTGCACGAGCAAGTCCCCACCGGGTTCGGGCGGCAGTATGAAAGCCTTTTGCTAAAAGCCCAGGCTGAGCTGGAAACCGCCCACAGAGCCAGGAAGAATTTGAAGCGCTTATATTCAGCTGCCATGAATTTTGAAACAGTGGAAGAAAAAAGGCAGGAGATTCTTAATATAATTATGGATGTCGGTGCAGAAAAGTAGTTATACCGGTTTGAATTCCTAAATGTAAATTTATAGTATTGGGATTTTCCCAATACTTTTGTTATTATTTATGATATGTATATCAGGCGGACAATCCGGGAGAGATAAGTATGAACAAATTTAAATTGCATTCAGCATATACTGCTACCGGTGACCAGCCCCAGGCAATTGCCAGCCTGGTTACCGAAATAGTTAATAGAAACAGAGAGCAGGTATTATTAGGGGTTACCGGATCAGGAAAAACTTTTACCATGGCTAGAATTATTGAAGAACTGCAGCGTCCTGCTCTTATAATGGCTCCCAATAAAACTCTGGCCGGGCAGCTTTATTCGGAATTTAAACAATATTTTCCGGAAAACGCAGTGGAATATTTTATCAGTTACTATGATTACTACCAACCCGAGGCTTATGTTCCTCAGACGGATACTTACATTGAAAAGGACTCCTCGATTAATGATGAAATAGACAAGCTCAGGCATTCGGCGACGGCATCGCTGCTGGAACGGCGAGACGTAATAATAGTAGCCAGTGTTTCCTGTATTTATGGCCTGGGGGCTCCTCAGGACTACTATCAACTGGCTGTTTCGCTGCGGCCCGGGATGACCTTGGCGAGGGATGAACTGCTGAGAAATCTGGTTCACATTCAGTATGAGCGCAATGAGGTGGCTTTTTATCGCGGTACTTTCCGGGTTAGAGGTGATGTGGTAGAGATATTCCCGGCTTCCAGCGGCGAGAAAGCCATAAGAGTAGAATTCTTCGGGGATGAAATAGAACGGATGATAGAATTCAACCCGCTGACCGGTGAAATTCTGGGCAAGCGGTTACATGTCATGATTTTCCCAGCATCACATTTCGTAACCACCCGGGATAACATGCTGGCGGCCGCGGAAGAAATAGAGCAGGAGTTAGAGCAGCAGATAAAGTACTTTAAAAACGCTGGGCAGCTTCTTGAGGCCCAGCGCATAGGGCAGAGGACTCGCTATGATCTGGAAATGATCAAGGAAGTTGGATATTGCAAGGGTATTGAAAATTATTCCCGCTATCTTACCGGTAGGAAAGCGGGAGAACCTCCCTATACTTTAATAGATTTTTTCCCCCCCGACTATCTCCTGTTTATGGATGAATCTCATATTGGAGTTCCACAGGTCCGCGGTATGTATGAAGGAGACCGGGTGCGCAAACAAAATCTGGTGGACTTCGGGTTTCGTCTGCCCTCCGCCCTGGACAACCGCCCGCTGAAGTTTGAAGAATTTAACCATAAAATTAAGCAGGTGGTATATGTAAGTGCAACTCCTGGAGCATACGAAATGGAGAGAAGCAGCTGCATAGCAGAACAGATTATACGACCTACCGGGCTGGTGGACCCAGAGATAGAGGTCAAGCCGACTGAGAACCAGATTGACGATTTGATGGAAAATATCCGGCAAAAAGTGGAACGGGGCTTCAGGGTGCTGGTCACCA
>CAZBKS010000116.1:4112-6614 GCA_964492475.1 uncultured Syntrophomonas sp.
CCTGACCAAGCGGATGGCCGAAGATCTTTGCGATTACCTGGCTGATGCCAAAATAAGAGTAAGATATTTACATTCCGATATAGATGCCCTGGAAAGACTGGATATTTTACGGGAACTCCGTTCCGGGGCGTTCGATGTTCTGGTAGGCATTAACCTGCTCCGGGAGGGACTGGACCTGCCCGAGGTAGCTCTGGTGGCTATATTGGATGCTGATAAAGAAGGATTCTTAAGATCAGAACGATCCCTGATTCAGACCATCGGCCGGGCGGCCCGCAACGTAGAGGGAAAAGTAATAATGTATGCGGACCGGATCACACCATCCATGAAGCAGGCCATAGAAGAGACTGACCGCCGGCGCAACAAGCAGAAGGAATATAACCGGGTTCATAATATAACTCCGGAAAGCATAAAAAAGGCAGTTTATCAAGCCATAGAAGCCACCATTGCAGAAGAACCGTTAGAATATGATATCAGTAATTTTACTGGGATGAAGAGTGAGGAACGGCTCCGGTTAGCTGCAGAAATGCAGCAGGAAATGGTGGCTGCGGCTGAAAGGCTTGATTTTGAGAAGGCGGCAGAACTCAGAGATATGATCAAGCAGTTACAGAACCCGCCTAAAAAGAGCAAAAGGTCTAAACAGCGCTAGCAGCAGGGCCTGAATATACCATAGCTCATAAGAAATTTGCTATACCAATTACAAACACATGGAAAAACTTATAGGATGCAGGAATTAAATAAGAAAGATTAAATTTTACTCGTTGGGGGCGCAGAAGCCTGCAACCATTTAAGCTGATATCGGCAGGCAAAGCCAGCCAGGTAGTACTGGCAAAATAAAATGCAATATCGGTCAATACTTCAAGAAAACAGGGGTATTTAAAACCATGAAATGGAACCGGGACTTAAAACCTATCCTGGTTTTTAAATAGGAGAGATTAGAAGTGAAAGATTATATCTATGTTAAAGGGGCCCGGGAACATAATTTAAAAAATATTGATGTAACTATTCCCCGGGATAAATTGGTGGTATTTACCGGAGTATCAGGATCCGGCAAATCCAGCCTGGCTTTTGATACTATTTACAGTGAGGGTCAGCGCCGCTATGTGGAATCGTTATCTACTTATGCACGGCAATTCCTGGGTCAGATGGACAAGCCGGATGTGGATTATATCGAAGGATTATCTCCTTCCATATCTATAGACCAGAAATCAACCTCCAATAATCCCCGTTCAACGGTGGGTACTGTAACAGAGATATACGATTACCTGCGCCTGATGTATGCCCGGGTGGGAAAACCGCATTGCCCTAATTGCCAGGTACCGATCGAAAGACAGACGGTTGACCAGGTGGTGGATAGTTTGCTGCAGCTGGAAGAAAAAAGCAGAATCAAACTGCTGGCTCCCGTAATCAAAAGCCAGAAGGGTGAACACCGCAAAGTACTGCAGAATCTGTTTCGGGAAGGCTTTATAAGGGTAATGGTGGATGGTTACGAGTACACCTCCGACGAAGAGATCAACCTGGAAAAAAACAAAAAACATGATATCAGTGCAGTTATCGACCGTCTGGAAATAAAGGACGGAATCCGCAGCCGGCTGGCGGAGTCATTGGAACTGGCCTTTGAAATGGGAGAAGGCACGGTAGCAGTCAAACTCGTCAAAGATGACGGCAGTGAGGAGGACATGATCTACAGCCAGGTATTTGCCTGTCCCCATTGTGGTTTCAGCCTGCCCGAGTTAAGTCCCCGCATGTTCTCATTTAACAGTCCTTTTGGTGCCTGTCCTGAATGTGACGGCTTGGGAGAAAAAAGGGAATTAGATCCTGAGCTGATCTTGAACCTGGAAAAAAGCCTGCAGGATGGAGCGGTGGTACCCTGGTCCAATAATCTGTATACCTATTATAATCAGATTCTGAGCGCTATGGCCGAGCGGCAGCAGATACCTATGGACGTCCCCTTAAAGGAGTTGAGCCAGAAGCAGCTTAATACCATACTGTATGGGAATGGCGAGGAACGCTTTAAAATCAATTATGTTAACTCCTACGGAGAGAATCATACCTTTCGCTCCAGGTATGAAGGGGTAATGAACAATCTCAAGCGTCGTTATAGTGAAACAAAATCTGATGCTTCAAGGGAAGAAATCGAAAAATATATGACTACCAGCCTCTGCCCCCAGTGTCAGGGAAAAAGATTAAAAAGGGAGATGCTGTGGGTACTGGTCGGGAGCAAATCCATAAATGATATTACTTCCATGGCGGTAAATCAGGCGGCCCGGTTTTTTGAGGAGCTGCAGTTAAATGAAAAAGATACTATTATTGCCCGTCAGGTCATAAAAGAGATTCTATCCAGATTGAAGTTCCTTATGGATGTGGGGCTGGATTATCTGACTCTGGATAGAGCTGCCGGCAGTCTTTCCGGTGGGGAAGCTCAGCGGATACGTCTGGCTACTCAGGTAGGCTCGAGCCTGGTTGGGGTGCTATATGTTCTGGATGAACCCAGTATTGGGCTCC
>CAZBKS010000117.1:0-6612 GCA_964492475.1 uncultured Syntrophomonas sp.
ATGGGTACCATTAGAATAGCCGATGAGGTTGTTTCAACTGTAGCGGGGCTTGCAGCTTCGGAAGTCGAGGGGGTGGCTTCTCTCAGCGGTGGTTGGGGTACTGATCTGGTAGAAAAACTGGGTAGAAAAAACCTCGGCAAAGGTATCAAGGTTGAAGTAGTTGATGGTTCAACCAGCATTGATATATCAATAGTGGTTAAATTTGGACATCCGATTCCAGATGTAGCCGAAACGGTGCAGCAAGAAGTTAAACAGTCGGTGGAAACCATGACCGGTTTAATTGTTAAGGCGGTCAATGTTAATGTTATAGCTGTAGATATTAAAAAGGAAGAACCAGTTGAAGATATAATAGATGGTGACCCCGAATTAGCATAGTGTTTTGTTGGACTATTACTGTAACCCCCTGCCAAAACAGGGGGTTCAGGTTGTTGACGAAGTCGGCAAGATGCCAGGCCGATGACAGAAGTGAAGATCAAGGCATGAAAAAAGCCCGCGATTGAGGCGTACTTGAGTACATTGATTGAGCGGGCTTTTTGAAATAACGTAGATATTCGCTTTTGTCATCGGTCTGAACCCCCTGCCAAAACAGGGGGTTATCTGTATTCTTCTACATATGAAAGGAGTGACCCGAATGTCTGGATTGTTAAAAGCAATATTATTTCTGTATAATTTGATTTTGCTGGCTCTGGGAGGTATTATTGCGGCGGTTGCCTGGGGGCGGCCAGAACCCATGAAGTATCTGGAGATGTTATTGTCAAATACGCAAAACCGGATAGTATTAGGAAGTGCTGGAATAATATTAATAATTCTGGCTGTGGTAGTATTTATTCCACTTTTCAAGCGGCAGCCCCAGGAGGAGGCTATCGTTATAGAAAACGCTTTATCCGGACAGATTTCCATGACTGTTGCGGCCGCCAAGGTTATAATTCATAAAGCGGTACAAAAAGTGGAAGGAGTTAAAGAAACCAGAACTACAATAAAAAATCCGGCCGAGGGGCTGACTATTTATATACATATGATGATAAACCCCGACTTGAGTGTGCCAGAGTTAAGCAAACAGGTTCAGGACATGGTAAAAGAGGATATGCTGCAAATTGGTGGCCTGGAAGCACATGCAGTAAAGGTTTTGGTTGATGACTTCGGGACGGTCGGGAAATCGGCCGCAAAGTAAGGGGGCAATCTCATGTGGGAGAATATTTTATCAGAGCTGCTGGTAAAGCACCGGGGAAAAACCATAGGTATTGTACTGGGTTTAATAGCCAGTATACTTTTTGTGAGTTTTGGATTTTGGAAAACCATTTTTATTGCCATTTGCATAGGCTTAGGATACGTACTGGGCAAAAGTATTGATGATGATAAAGATATAGAGCTATGGCTGAAAAAATTGTTCAAGGATAAGTAACCGTTTTAGAAAGGTAGATATATTTGAGTAGAAGAAAAGCACGGGAATATGCTTTTAAAGTATTATTTCAAGTAGACCAGGTGGCAGCTGAACCTGATCGAGCATTTAATTATTTGCTGCAGGAATCTGACCTGGCTGAAAAGGATATCAAGTTTTCGCAGGAATTAATCCAGGAGACTATGCGCAATTATGATGAAATTGATAAGACTATTGCTTCTTATGCCAGTGACTGGGCTATAGATCGAATGCCAGCGGTTGACAGAAATATTATGCGGCTGGCAGCCTGTGAGATTTTGTTTTTAGATAGTGTTGATTCAATCATAGTGATCGATGAAGCGATTGAAATAGCCAAAAAATATGGAGGCGAGTCATCCCCGGCTTACATTAACGCTATTCTGGATCGCTTGGTGGGAGACCTAAAATAAGCGGCAGGCGATTATGGATGCTGTCACCAGAAACCAGGCGATGCCGGAAGAATAATTTCAATCCAGGTAAGGTTCATTACCAACTAAAGGATAAAGGAGCTAGTACATAATGGAGTTAATCAGCGGAACCAAAATTGCTGAGGAAATAAAGACTGCTCTCGGGGAACAAAACCTGGCCCGAGGGATATGTCCTAATCTGGCGGTTATTCTAGTGGGTGATAATAAGGAAAGCGAGGTTTATGTAAGGTTGAAGGAAAATGCTGCCAGCAGCATTTCCGGGGCCACCAGCATTATTCAACTGCCAGCCCATATTAGCAAAGAGGAATTACTGACCGAAATTTTGAAAGCGAATAATGACCCTGGTATTCACGGGATAATTATTCAACTGCCTCTGCCGGACCATCTTGCTCCCTATCAGGATGAATTTCTCGAGGCAGTTGAAGAAGAAAAGGACGTTGACGGTTTTAACCCTGCCAATAGAGGCAAGCTCTTTGGAGGCGAGCCGAAATTTGTCAGTTGTGCCGCACTGGCCTGTATGGAAGTAATTGATAGATATATTGAAGTGCGGAATGGGAAAAATGCGGTGCTGGCAGGAGAATCCTTTGATTTGATACTGCCCCTGTCCATACTGCTGATAAGGCAGGGATTTAATGTTCAGGTAATAAGTGAGTACCAACCTGAATGGATAAAAAATACGGATATTTTAGTAGTTGAAAAGGGTTCGGCCGAATTGGTGAAAGGCGAACACCTGCAGGAGGGTATGCTGGTGATAGACGCAGGTTTTTATTGGGATAACGGCAAGACCTGTGGCAACGTTGATAAAGATTCCGTAAGCAGGATAGAGGGCTATCTCCTGCCTGTTCCAGGCGGGATGGGACCTTTGCTTATCGCCAAACTCATGGATAACTTATGTAGAGCCGCACTGTTAACCAGGAGCATCTGATGAAGGGCTATATCAGTGTCAGCGAACTTAACGAGTATATAAGCAATCTGCTGGCAGCAGACGAATTTCTCACCGACTTCTGGATGAAGGGAGAAATATCCGGGTATAAGTTTTACAGGCAGTCCGGCCACATGTATTTTGCCTTGAAGGATCAAGAAGCTTCAGTAAGCTGCGTGATGTTCAAGAGCCGCAATAAAGGGCTGAAATTCGATCCAGAGGATGGTTTGGAAGTACTTGTCAGGGTATATGTTTCGGTATATCCAAAACAGGGCAAATACCAGGTGTATGTGCAGGAAATGCAGCCTTATGGCCGGGGCGGTCTTTTGCTGCAATTGGAGCAATTAAAGAAAAAACTTGAAGACAAGGGATACTTTGCCCTGGAGAATAAAAAAGCCATTCCGGAAATGGTCAATTGTGTAGGCATAGTGACTTCTCAGGACGGAGCTGCCCTAAAAGATATATTAAGAATAATAAAACAAAGACACTCCAACTGCCAGATAATTGTTGTACATAGTTCTGTACAGGGGGATACTGCCCCTGCGGAGCTGGCTGACGGGCTGAAGCTCATAAATGCTCACGGTCAGGCAGAAGTAATAATAATTGGTCGGGGGGGAGGTTCCCTGGAGGATCTTATGGCTTTTAACAGCGAATTGGTTGTAAAAGCTATATATGAATCCCATATACCGGTCATATCCGCGGTAGGTCATGAAATCGATTTTAGTCTATCGGATATGGCAGCGGATTTGAGAGCTGCAACTCCAACCCAGGCTGCCAGCCTGGCGGTGCCAGATATAAGTCAGCTGAAAAGGGAACTGGGGAAATACCAGCAGCGGCTTAACCGGGTTATAGAACGCAGGATAGGCCATTACAGTGAAACTCTGGATCGCCTCATGCTGAAAAGAATTTGGAAAGAACCTCATATTCTTATTAATGAAAAGAAAAGCAAAGTTACCGAGCAGCAGGAGCAAATAAATCGCCGGATGGCAGACTTGATACAAAGCCGTCAGCATAGATGCTGTCTGGCTATGGAAGCTTTAGATAACTTAAGCCCCTTAAAAGTGCTGCAGAGAGGTTATGCGGTGGTCTATAAAAACGGAGACTTATTACGCCGGATAGAAACGGCTGAAATTGGTGAGTATCTAAAGATAATATTTAATGACGGTAAGCTTGGCGTCCAAATAATGGACAAGGAGATGTTATCTAATGAAGAAAATGAAATTTGAGGAAGCCTTAAAGGGCTTGGAAGCAATAGTTGATAAATTGGAAACCGGAGAGCTGGATCTGGAGGAATCAATCAAGCTTTACGAGGAAGGCATAGATTTATCAGTATACTGCCAGAAACAGCTGGCTCAGGCAGAAGGAAAAATACAGCGCCTGATAAAAAAGCTGGATGGAGATATTCAATTGGTGGATATGGAATGATAATATTATATATTTTCCTGCCTGAATTGCATCCAGGACATAAAGGGGATATTAGCCATGATAAGTGATCCTAAAACATTTGAAGATGAAATTAAGCTTAGAAAAGAATATGTTGATGACTGCCTGGGCAAATGCCTGGCTCAGGATGGTACTTATCCGGCCTTGATTCATGAAGCTATGCGTTATGCGGTTTTTAATGGTGGGAAAAGGCTGCGACCAATAATGGTTTTTGAAGGGGCGGTCCTGGGCGGAGCAAGAAAAGAGGATGTTATTCCAGCGGCCTGTGCGGTGGAGTTAATACATTCGTATTCGCTGGTTCATGATGACCTGCCGGCGATGGATGATGATGATCTGCGCCGTGGGAAGCCTACCTGTCATATTGTTTATGGAGAAGCTAATGCCATTCTAACCGGGGACGCCCTTTTAACTGCAGCTTTTGAGCTTCTGGCCGGAAACCTAAAGGTATCTACGGTTAAGGCGGAAAACCTGGTTAGAGTTATAGAGGAAATTGCAGCAGCTGTGGGCAGCAGGGGCATGATAGGCGGGCAGGTTGTAGATCTGCAATCAGAAGGCAAGGATATAGACTGTGAGACTTTGAGAAAACTGCACAGGTTAAAGACCGGAGAATTGTTCCGAGCAGCTCTGAAGACTGGAGCCATATTAAGTGGGATGAGTGAACCAGGAGTGGTTGCTCTGGATAATTATGCCGATAATTTCGGATTAGCATTTCAAATTACCGATGATATTTTGGATGTTGAAGGCAGTGAGGATATGACCGGAAAACCGGTAGGCAGTGACCAGAAAAATCAAAAGACCACCTACCCAAGCCTTTTGGGAATGGAAAAATCTTATCAGTTAGCCCGGGAAGCGGTTAAGACCTGTCAGGAAAACCTTGAATGTTTTGGCGAAGAGGCCAATTTTCTAAGGAACCTGGCTTTTTATACTTTGAATAGAAAATATTAGTAATACAGGTTCCTGGTTCTTATCAGGGGAACCACGTAGTCAGCTGGACCTGGATTTAGATGGCCTCCCCATTAGACACAGATATACATTTCTGTGGACTGGTAAGACAGCCCCTGGCTGTGTTATAATCATTGATGAATAGGAAACTGGCAAAAGGTTGCAGTATTCTAGTCGGCCCTATTAGTTTCGAAGACGGGGCTAAAAATCCGTTAAGGGCACATCGATGAAGCTTCTGGTGTTGGCTTGTGACGCCCAGTCGGGGGTCATCGCTGGGAGTTAAGGGTCTGGGGGCTATCCGCAAAGGCATGTGGGGACGACCCTCAAATCCGTGGAGGCTCATTAATTATAATGAGAAAACCTGCATTCTGGTAGAAGCTGGGTGCAGTGTAGCCTGCCTTGAGTGGGGGCGGCGAATAAGCATTTGTGGGCGGTCTTTTCTCGGCCAAGAAATTACCGTCTGTTTTGAAACCGTCACTGCAAAAGAGGCTAGAAGCTAATGTGGGTTGTTGAGGAAAACTCCTAGACTGAATGCAGCTTGAGCATGGTTTGTCGAGGATTAAAGTGCGTACTTAGTGGTAATCCAGTTCTATTATCGGTGACGAAATAGGGCAGACATAAAGGGAAACCGCCCTTCTGGCAACAGAAGGGAGATTTGCTGGGAAAACCTTCTGGACCTATGTCGCAGCGTTTACTCGATAAACAACCTTTTGCCAGACCCGTTTTTATTTGGGGGAGATACTAGAGTTGAGTGGTAGATTAAAAAAAAATATGATTACATCCGGATTGCTGGTAGCTTTTATCACATTTTTTATAGCTCTTTTGGTCAGTCTGGGGTCGGAGGCGCTGGTAAGGGCCGTAAATAGTGTGCTGGTGGCATTTTCTTTGCTGCTGGTTATTATTTTTTTGGGGATATTTTTTGATATAATAGGAACTGCTGTGACTGCAGCTGAACTGCCGCCTTTTAATGCCAGGGCGGCAAAAAAAATATCTGGAGCCAAACAAGGAGTAAAACTGATTCATAATGCAGATATTGTAGCAAATTTCTGCAATGATGTAATAGGAGACATCGCCGGAACTTTAAGCGGGGCTATAGGAGCGGGGATTGTGATGAGTGTGGCCCGGCAATTACCTATTACCGATCTAGTCCTGGCAGGGGCAGTAATGACCAGCCTGATAGCGGCCTTAACTGTGGGTGGAAAAGCCATGGGTAAAAAGCTGGCAGTTAATGAGGCTGATACGATTATTTTCAAAGCTGCTCAAGTGGTAGCATGGTTGGAGGAGCTTAGCGGCTGGGAATTATTTAAGAACAGAAAGTGAGTTAGATTATGTCGGGGATACTTGACAGCATAAAATCCACTGAATATATAAAAAAAATGAAATTAAAAGAAATGCAGGTTTTAGCAGCTGAGATAAGAGAGTTACTTATAACCAGTATATCTCAATGCGGAGGACACCTG
>CAZBKS010000118.1:0-6561 GCA_964492475.1 uncultured Syntrophomonas sp.
AATCCTGCTGACTCTGTGTTCACCAGTACTTGGTGAAGATCTGCAGCGAGGTACGTACCAGATTAAAATTCCCAGCATGGTTTCACCAGCCAATGCCCAGAACGCAGTGCTGGCAGGAAAATATCTGAACGGTAGTATTATAGAGGCAGGCGAAGTATTCTCCTATAACCAGACCGTTGGGCAGCGGACATCAGATCGCGGATTCATAGTCGGTATGATTTCCAGCCGGTCTAAAAAGGCAGTATACAGCATCGGAGGGGGGGTCTGTACCACCGCCAGCATTCTTCACCAGGCGGTTAAAGCCTCGGGGCTGGAAGTGATAGAGCGCCATAACCATGTTGCCCCGACCAGTTATCTTCCCCAGGGAGAAGACGCAGCTATCTGGTATGGAGTAGAAGACTATCGTTTCAGGAACAATTTAAAAAACCCGATCCGGATAGATGCAGGGGTAGTAGACAATGCTCTCAAAATCAGCATTGTGGAGCTGCAGCCCGATTATTTGCAGCCGATAATTGTGGTAAACGGCCAGACCCTGAATGGCTGCCCGGCTTTAATCAACCAGGACGGTGTTATTATGGTACCGGTGAGAGCAGTAGCTCAAGCCCTGGGGGCAGAAGTGCACTGGGATAGTACCGCACAAAGGGCAGCTGTGAAGTATCACTCATCAGTAATAAGATTTGAGATATCCAATGATACAGCTACCAGAGACGGCGAAAAGCTTAGTTTGGATTATGTGCCAATCCTATGGGAGGGTAATACTATGATTCCAGTAACATTCCTGACTGGGGTCTTTGATGTCAGCATTGAAACGGACCTGAAACAAAAACCAGCTGTGATCATTAACAATAACAATGATGATACTAACCTGGGATGGCAGGGGAGGAAATCTAACGAAAATGATCGGGTATTTATACCTGATCCGGGATTGGAAGAAGCGGTAAAATATGCTCTTGGTAAAACGGAAGATAGTTTGAGATATGATGATTTGGTTAAATTGACTCGCCTGGATGCAGCCGGGAGAGATATAAGCTGCTTGAAAGGACTGGAATATGCAGTTAATTTACAGTCTATCGACCTGGCTGACAATCGCATCGAGGATGTCAGCTCACTGCTGCCACTTCTACCATATCTGCAGGAAATAAATCTGAGTGATAACTGTATTAGCAGTTTGACAGCTTTCTTTGATTGCACCGGCAGAATACTGCCTGGCCAAGGATGTCTCCTTAATATAGGAGGAAATAAGCTAACCCTTGAAAATCCAGAAGAGCTTGCTAAACTCGATTTGCTTGAGAGTGCAGGGATAGTAGTTGATTTTAGCCGGCCTGAGACCAGGGAGGGAGATAACGAGGCAATATCCTGGGGCCAGTTCCTATGGCGGGAGAGTAAAAATACTATATTAATCAGTTGTATGGCCCAGGGAAAGAATAGCGAATTACAGGTTGGCGGTGGCAGAACCTGGTGAAAAAAGGTGGCCTAGGAGCTGCTCCCGCGTCCCTGGTGAAGGTGGCCCCGGATTATAGATGATCCGGGGCCATAACTTTTTCCCCATGGGATAGCATATAAAAAGCAGTGAAACGAGACTATGGGCAAATGATATTAAAACTTTAAATATGGTTTATAAAAGGTATTAATGTGGCGGGCGTCTAATTATTAGAGTAACTGGAGGGGATAAAATGATGGAAGAATTTTTCTGGATTGCTCTGATAGCAATGATTTTTCTAATCAGTAGACTGTATTTTAACCCAAAAAGTAAATTCAGAACGTCTTTAATTTCTGCAGTTTTAATAATTGCTTTACTGGTAGTGGGAGGCTGTGGCGGACCGGACAGCAGCGGAGTCGAACAGCAGGCCCAGAATGAAAACCGAATGGAAGTGCATTTCATAGATGTTGGTCAGGGAGATAGCATTCTGATTATAAATGGATCTAAAGCGATGCTGATCGACACCGGCACTAAAAATAATTCTGTACGATTAAAGAAATATCTGGACCAGCAGGGAATAAAAAAATTAGATTATGCTATAGGAACCAACCCTCTAAAAGATCACATAGGAGGAATGATTGATCTTATTGAAAACTATGAGATCAGCAGGATTATTATACCCCAGATAGATTGCTTCAACCAAACCTTCAAAGATCTGCAGATGGAAATGTTAGCTAGATATATAAAACCAATAAAACCGGAACCAGGGAAAAATTACACTCTGGGTGATGCCAGCTTTACAATACTTGCCCCTAACAGCAGCAGTTATGATGCTTTAGCTGATTACTCAATAGTGGTAAAGCTAATTTATGGGGAAACCTCTTTTTTACTTACTGGTGATGCAGGGAAGATTTCAGAACAGGAAATGCTGGATATGGAATTTGATTTGTCTGCCGATGTGCTGAAAATAGGAAGACACGGAAGCACCTCATCTACCACGGATGAATTTTTGAGCGCAGTAAACCCCGATTCAGCAGTTATTAGTGTTGGCAAAGACAACACTTATCTGCATCCTCATATGGGAACTATGCTCAAGTTAAAAGAAAATGATATTGCTGTGTATCGCACCGATGAACAGGGCTCCATAGTAGCGGTGTCCGATGGTCATAGTATCACATTTAACGTTGAACCAGGCACTTATGTCTGGCCGGAGATGATAGTAAATGAGAATAGCAGTGAAGAAGTGGCAGAACCGGATGGGCTGGAAGAGGCAGAACTGCAGAAACCGGTATTTATCAATGAAAACAGCAACAAATATCATGCTGCAGGCTGCAGCTTCTTGGATGAGAAAGCAGTGGAGATTACCCTGGAAGAAGCCTTGGAAGCAGGATATGAACCATGTCTGTTGTGCAAACCCTAAAGTGTTAAAGGTCAAGGGGACGACGTTCTTGACAATTGATAACGTTGGGACAGGGGGGCAGGCAAGACAGGGCACTCTTATCCCACTTAATTATCTGAGCCCGCGACGCGTGCCAGCTATTGCCCTACACTATAGATACTTGCTTCCCTCTCTTACGCTTAACGGGTGCAGGTGGTTGTTGTTAATAAAGTCCTGGACCCAGGCCCGGTTAGTCTTTGAGTATTCCCTCAAGGCCCAGCCGATGGCTTTATTGATGAAAAATTCTTTCGTATCGTTATTTTCGAGAATAATTCTCTTTAAGAGTTCACTATCAGTGAGATCTTTGTACTTTAATTGAAATAAAATCGCGCTGCGGGCCAGCCAGATATTTTCTGATACCGCCCACTTTAATATGTACTCATTTATCAATTCTGGAAGGCGTCGGCACAGGTCTCCCACCAGTTTATCGGCAATGGCATCCACCGTATCCCACCAGGATTTACTGGTAATCAATCCTTCAATTTTTGTTAGATCACCCTTTTGCAGGTTTTGCTTAAGTGCGATGAGATAATCCATTGCCAGGTATTGATACTCCCGCTCAGGTAGATTCCAGCATTCATTAATAAAATCCCAATCTATTAAGCCGGATTTCTTAGCGCTCTTTATGAATTCCTTCTGCAGCCTGTTTCTCTCGGGTCGGATCAGACCCAGGAAAGGAAATTTGTTCTTCATATATGCTGCCATAGCCTCAGCTTTGATTGGATCTCGTGAATCCCGAAATTCGCTGATAATATTGTTGTGCATTTACTAACCTCTTTTACCTTTTTACAGATATTACCCCGTCCCGGTATATAAACTAATTTATTAGATCCTGGAGATAGGCATACCCTTCTCTCTCCATATCTTCTTTAGGGATAAAGCGCAGGGATGCGCTGTTAATGCAGTAGCGCTGTCCGCCTGATTCCCTGGGACCATCGTTGAACACATGCCCAAGATGTGCGTTACCCACTCGGCTTCTTACTTCGGTGCGCAGCATACCGTGGGTAATATCCCTCTTTTTATGCAAAACATTGGGGTCGATGGGCTTAGAGAAACTCGGCCAACCGCATCCCGATTCAAATTTATCGGTGGAAGTAAATAACGGTTCACCGGTGGTTATATCAACATAGATGCCGGGCCGGAAAAAATCCCAGAATTCATTGCGAAACGGTGGTTCGGTGGCATTTTTCTGTGTAACCTCATACTGGGTTTTGCTGAGAGTCTGCTGCAGCGTTTCAGGGTCCGCTACCTGGTAACCCGCCGGATTTATCACCGCACCTGCTGCCTGATCAAACTTATCTTTTCCTATATGGCAATAACCACCGGGGTTTTTATCAAGATATTTCTGGTGATAATCTTCTGCCTGGTAAAAATTCTCCAACTCCTTAACTTCGATGGCAATAGGTTTTTTATAGCGCTTTTGCAGCTGCTCAATGGAATGTTCAATCACTGCCAGATCATCCTTGTTAACATAGTAGACACCGGTACGATACTGAACGCCGATATCTGCTCCCTGCCGGTTGAGCGAAAGCGGGTCAACAGCTTTATAATATAATTCCAGCAGAAATTCCAGCGGCACAATTCCTGGATCATATATAATCTGCACGGTCTCGGCATGTCCGGTTTTTTTATAGCAAACATCCTCATAGCTGGGATTACCAGTGCTGCCATTGGCATAACCCACCCGAGTGGATTCAACCCCGTGTATGGAGGCCATATATTTTTCCAAACCCCAGAAGCAGCCCCCGGCCAGATAAATTTCGGACATGTTTTTGCCCTCCTTATCCCTATTCAAGTTAAGAGCTGTGTAATAACAATCTCCTTATTAGATTAGCTCGTGGTGCTGCCGATTATACACAAATGGAAGTTTGGTATCAACCCCGTCTCCCTGATATAAAAGTCATGGATATGCTTTTCAAGATACAATCAATATATATTTGATTTAATTCATATACTAACATCATAATAATAAAAAAGGAAAAATTAGGAGGTGTTTTTTCATGAATACTTTATTAGTATATGCTCATCCCAATCCGCTGAGCTTTAACGCAGCACTGGCCAAAGTAGTGCAGGAAGAGATCAGCAAGCTGGGCGGCCCGATAAAGGTCAAAGACCTGTATGCTATGAATTTCAACCCGGTACTTAGTGAGAAGGATTTTCAGGGCTACCATACCGGTCAGGTGGGTGAAGATGTTAAGCAGGAGCAGTCCGATGTAGCCTGGGCAGACCTGGTAATCCTGCTGGGGCCGGTCTGGTGGCATTCGGTTCCGGCTATTATGAAAGGTTATATAGACCGGGTTTTCTCCATCGGTTTTGCCTATAAATATACTGCCCAGGGGCCAGAGGGCTTGCTTAAAGGCAAGAAGGGCCTGCTTATCACCACTTCCGGATCGGACCAGAAAGCCGCCGAAAGAACCGGAATGCTTACCACCCTGCAAAATTCCTTGGCTGGCGCAACTTTTGGTTTTACTGGCTTCCAAGAACATAAACATCATAATTTCTTTGCCGTACCTACAGTAAGTGATGAGACTAGAAAACAGATGCTTACCGAAATGAGAGAACTGATAAAAAACTTCGCTTAAAAAAGGGGCATGATGGAATCAGCGGAGAATTAATTCTCCGCTCTGGTTCATGATCAGCTATGGATGGTCTGCCATAGCATTCTGTTGTCCATTATTAGGCAGTCCAGTTTGCCCTCATCATGCAGGTAGGACAGGTAAGACCGGACGGTGCTGCCTACCAGTACATACTGGTTGAAATCCATGGTCAAATCATAGGAATTAAAAATAGCCTGCAGAATATCTTCAAAACCGATTGCATCCGCACAGATTGAAAGTATCCGGTCAATGATTTCATAAACTTTATCCCGGTTGGCCTTTGCCAGCGGTCGGATGTCTTCGCAGGCATCGGCATGGGCGGGAATATACAGTCTGGCCTGCAGCTGTTCAACCAAGTCCAATGTGTTCAGGAATGCTCTCACATCATAAACAAATGACAGGTGGTATTTGTTGATGATGTTTTCGCTGAAAACGCAGTCAGCCAGTAAGTAAACATCATCTGGAGTCTTTAATCCTATCATATCAAAGTAATGGCCGCCCAGCTTTATATACTCCAGGCCCTCGGGTAAGTATTCATCAATATTATGGGTGGGATCACTGGCATTGGCCATCAAAAACTTGTTGCGCAGTTCCTTAAACGGGTAGCCCCCATATAAAAATGAGGGTTCCAGTATGGGGAACCGGGCGATAGTGTTTTCAATTGGGGTGGAAATGATCTGGCAGCCGGTTCTCTGCTGTATAAACTTGTTCCCGCCTATGTGGTCGGCATTGGAATGAGTATTGATTATCCCTTTCAGGTTCCAATCATTGTTTTTAAGAACCCGCAAAATCTTTCTTCCCGCTTCCTTATCATTGCCGCTGTCCACCAGATAGATGTCCTTATCGCTTACTTTATAGACTCCCACCTTGGCCGGGCATTCGATATAATAAGTTCGTTCTCCTACCTGGATCAATTCGTACATGGCTGTCTCCCATCCTTACTGTTGTATACTGTCTGTCTTATATGGTAGCATAGCACTTTACCATAAAACAATGAATAACACCGGCTAGCTTCCTAAATGGGCGTTGATAAATACTCGTTATTTAGATAAAATATTGCTATAAATATTGAGTATAGGAGTTGCGTTATGCCTAGAATCAGGCCT
>CAZBKS010000119.1:0-6468 GCA_964492475.1 uncultured Syntrophomonas sp.
CATTTCAAATTCCTCAGGAGCAATTCCACACCCGCTGTCTTCTACTTCAATTGTGATTCTAACCCATTCTTGGGTGCCGATGATCGGCTCAACCTGTTTCCCGATCGGAGACGGTTCGAGGGTTTGCTGCACCCGGACGGCAATACTGCCTGCATCGGTATATTTGACCGCATTGCCGAGAAGGTTAACCATTACCTGGCGCACTTTGCTTTCATCTATAATTAAATTTCGTGAAATAGGTGCTGTTCTTTCAAAAAATAGCGCCAGCCCCTTTTCCTGGCATCGGAATCGAAACATTTTTTCTACATCATTCAGCAAGAGTTCAAAATCACAGCTTTGCTCGTTTAGAGAAGCGTGCCCCGCTTCAATCCTGGCCATTTCCAGAATGTCGTTGATGATGGTCAGCAGATGCTGTCCGCTTCGGCTTACAAAATCTAAATTACGTTGTTGTGCCGTTGGAAAATCAGGATCTCTTTTCATGAGCTGCACATAACCGAGTATTACATTCATGGGAGTACGAATCTCATGACTCATATTGGCCAGTATCATACTCTTAGCCTTATAAGCAGCTTCGGCAGCTTGAATTGCCTGATGGAGTTCCTCTTCCATAGCTTTGCGCTCACTGAGATCTATAAAACTCTCCAGCAGGTATTCTTTGTTTACTGTAGAAAACCTGGTTGCTGTTCTCAGAACAGGTATCCTGCTTCCGTCCCTGCGAACCAGCATACTTTCGGAACGGTCTTTTCCCGGTTGCTGACCCGGTACTGGATAACTGTCTCCTTCCGGCCAGAACATTTTGTGGCAGCTGGCACCCTTGATTTCCGGGAGTTCCCCGCCGTATAATCGCATGGCGGCAGGGTTGGCGTCTATAATCTCTTTGGTTCTGGCATCGATAAGCACTAGTCCGGTCTGTACAGAATCAAATATTTTCCTGGCTCTGTCCTGACTTTCCCGCAGGGCCTGTTCAGTATGCTGACGTTGGCTGGCAGTCCAGACTTGTTCGGCAAAATAGGAAACGACGGTGGCATCCGCTTTGGTGTACTCGGTGTCTTTATTAGCCAGAATAGCCAGGGCTATCATATCTCCCCGATATAAGGATATCGGTATTACCATCATTCTGGTAATCTTGTCATGACTTTTGGGAAACTGCATGCTGCTCATATCGCTGTCGTGGTTATAAATCAACGGTCCACAGGCTTCTATGGAGCGCATCTTCAGTTCCTCTAGTAATGGGAGCATCCGCCTGCCTTCTCCCTCATCCAGACTGCAGATTCTTCCCCGGGGTGAAGCGGAAGAATAAAGCAGGAAAGTCCGGCTGGAAGCGTTGGGAACAATTAACACCCCAATCTTGCTACCGGACAGCCGCAAGGCTTCCTCCAGGCTCGATATAAAAAGGCTTTTATTCGATTGCCGGTTGATATCCACGTTTCTGATATAGCGGTCGGCCTCCTCCATGAGCTTGGCCTCAGTAATCTCCTCGTGCACACCTACGAAGTGGGTAAAACTGCCCTGGATATCATGTACGGGCGCTATGATTGCTCTTTCCCAGAATATCTCCCCATTTTTCTTCAGGTTGCAGAACTCCCCTCTCCATACATTTCCCTCCTGGATGCATTTCCAGATTTGCTCATATTTATCTTCTTCGCTGGTGTCAGCCTGCAGAGTTCGGGGGGATTTTCCTATCAATTCTTCGTAGCTGTAGCCGGTCACTTCGACGTAATTATTATTAACATATTGAATCACACCCTCTTTGTTACAAATCACTACCGAGACCGGACTCTGTTGTATGGCCTTGTCAAGCTGGCGCAGCAGTTCTTCCGCCTGTTTGCGAGCCGATATATCCCGGACAATGCTGAGAATAGTGTTCTCCCCTCCATACCTCACCAGCTGCGAGGAAACTTCCACCGGAAGAGTACTGCCATCTTTTCTGATATGCAAACTCTCATATTGAACACTGCTGTTCTCTTTCAGGTCGTTAATCTGCTTTTGGGTATTTTCCCACCATTGCTTATCAACAATCCCCAATACATCCATGTTCATAAGCTCTTCGCGAGTATATCCCAGGCGTTCATAAGCCTTTTTATTGGCATCCACAAAATTATAATAATTATTAAAAATGTATATGGCATCTTCAGCTTCTTCTATCAGCTTGCGATACCGTTCTTCAGAACTGAGCAGTTCCTGGGACCGAATTTCCAGTTCCAGCTCCATCCGTCTTCTATTCCTGCGTACCTGTACTGCATAGAAGTAAAAAATCGACAGGAAACCTCCGGCAACCAGAAGGATGGCGGCCATAAAAGCTCCATAAGCATAATTGGCTGATTGTTTTCCCTGGGATAAAACCTCCCCCGACCAGGCAAAAGATGCCAGGAGGGGTGCTGAACGCAAATCATTAATGGTGAAATATGCTCGGGGACCTTTGTTCTCCAGCGTCTCCACCACCAGAGAACTCTGCTGCAGTTTTTGCAATATCTGCTGTTCTGCTATGGTATAGGGCTCCAGCCCTTCACAGGCAATTTCGATGTCCAGTTGGGTTTGATGCGACCATTTATCAATGAGGGGCTTATCCAGGTTGCGCCCAAATATTAATATTCCCCTGGAAATCCCGGAACCAGAGCTGGGGTATATCGAATGCGCACTGATAAGCATGGGTCCTGATCCGGTGGTTACCAGAATACCCCGGTAGGGTGCTGCCCCGATCTGCATGAAGTACTGGAGCAGCTCGGGGTCATAAGCGGAAACACCCGGTTTGGCATTCCCGGCATCTTTACTCTGTCCGCCCCAGACTGCCTCTCCCTGGAGGTCAAATAAATATATCAAATCGATCTTGCTGCTTTTTTTCAGGGAACTCCATTGAATATTGCTCTCAATGTATGCCATATTTTTGTCTTCCATGAATTTATATGTATCGTCCCAGTTGGCCCAGTCCAAACACAAATTGTCCAGGGAATCCATTTCTGCCCGCAAGGCATACTGCAGCATATCAGCATTACGTTCTATTTGCTCTTGTTCCAATTGTTCAAAATGGTCCAGTATTCGTTCTCTCGGAATGGAAACTATAAGTGCTGCACAAAGCAGCACGCATGCCGCGACAATAAACCATTTTTTGTTAGTTTCTGGTTGGGACGGGGTGTTTTTACTAGATTGCTGGTCTGTAGGTTGCTTCAAGGACTCTTCCTGACTTTCCGTAATACGATTATTGTTTTCACTCATCTACATCGTATTGTTCCTTTCCATAAATTCTTATTTTTACATATATTATCGGAAAAAGATAAAATATATCTTAATACCCAGTAATTGATGCATAATTCCTGGCCTCACTCCGTTGTTTTATTTGTCTTTATTAGGATGAGGGCCTTCTTTGTATTGTAAAATAAAGCCATACATATAGAAAGGTATTAAAGCGGCAAGAATAGCAATAACCCAGGTTGGATAGCCATTACCGATTTTGGTTATCAATTCATTTATCGTTCCCCCCGAGCATGGCGGTATAATTTTCCACAACAAAAACACCAGCAGCAGCCTGATCAATCGGGACCTAATACTGGTATCTCGCCACAGACCATAAAGAAGTACCACCGTCCAGAACAAAACAATAAAAAAGGCCAGTACCGGATACATGTTCACACCTCGTTTTCATTAATACATATTGGAATTATTAGCACCTTATGTTAAGATTACCCTTTTGTGCTTTCATTCGTCAACTATCATGTGAACTTAGCAGGCTTATAACCGCCATATCTACTGAAAATAATGAAGGTAAAATCAACTCATTTTGTCAGGCAGGTGTCTATCCTCAGGAGCATTTTCAATTCTTGACAGATGATATGACGCGGCATCATAACGGAGGTTTTCCATTAGCCATGGCCTGGGGCTTCCAAAGCTTTTCTCAATACCATAAATCCTCACGTTATATATGAATGTCCCGTTTTTCCGTGAACCGAAAAGTGATTATTACGAATGTGGTTACAAGCAGGAAAGATAAGATAAGGTAGGTGGTATTATAGCTGCCAGTTGTTATAATTTCTGCAGCCGGGAAGTACTGAAATGGGGTCAAGAATTTAAGAAAGGCAATTTTGTCATATATATCTACTGCTGCTGAGATTAAAAAGGTAGTTAATAGTATACCGGCAGAAATTGATGTGGCTCTTTTAGTGTTTTTACTTAGCGAGGCGACCCCGGTTCCGACGACCATAAAAATAAGCTGCAGAATGAAGAGTGAAATCATTAGGTGCACGACTATATCGGTAATTCCTGGTCCTTCATGAAAGATATTTATAAAAATCAGTGAAGCAAAAAGGGTAATAAGATTGAATACCATGATATTTAGCAGTGCAGCCATCAATTTGGAGGTGATGATCTGCGACCTTCTTACCGGCCGGGAGAATAGAAATTCGCTGGTTTTATCGCGTTCTTCCTTGGAGATAATAATAGTCCCCAGCATTACCCCATGAGCTCCGGCCAGGAGCATGAAGTACAAATAGAAAACCGCATAATACCCTGCAATTGTAGTCACATCAAGCTCACCCAGGCCGAGTATTGACTTGGCGGCAGACGGAATCTGATCAAACAGCTCGCTGACGCTCTGACCAGCACCAGCAAAACCCGTATATTTTAGCATGCCCACATAAATTAGAAATATCATACTCGCACTCCAGGTCATAAGAGACTTGAAATTCGCCTGCAGCTCTGTTTTAACAATATTCGTATAAACCACATCCTATCTATATCGAGGGCATATCTTTTCTCTGGTACAGCCAGTAGCTCAACCCGGTTAATATGGCAACAATGAAGCAATTAAGTACCAGGAAGGTCATATCATAGCTTTCATTCTCAATGATCTTACCCACTTCGAAGTAGGCGAAGGGAGTAATATAGGCAAGCTTTGGATCATTTATAGACTGATTGATCATTTGTAGTATATAGAAAGCAAATACCACTCCCAGGGCCATTGGTAAAACCGTTTTGATCTTTTTCATGACCGCTGCCATGAAAATTCCTGCCGCGAAGAAAAAGAGCTGTACCTGGCTAAGACTGAGGTTGATCAGGGCCAGGGCGGTTACGTTGAATTGGCCGCGGCCATAGGTCAGCATTATGATATAGGAAACACCGAAGAATATTATATTCTGAACAACTAGATGAGTGAGTACTGATAAAATCTTGGCAGTGACGATAGTCCTGCGGCTAACTGGTTTTGCCAGTAGAAAATCTACAGTTTTCGTGCGAGTTTCTTCTGAAAGTACCGACATGGCCGACTCAATAGCGTATATTGAACCTAACAGTAAAACATAAATGAATGTGAACCCATAATAACCCAGAATCTGAGTAAGATTCAGGGAAGTTAACCCCAGTGCTTGTCTTAGCTCAAGGGGAAAGTTGTTTAATATACTTTCGAAAACAGATATATCCTGTGACAGTGCAGGATACATCAACATGAACATGAAGAGGAGTAAAATAATAGACGCTGTCCAATAGATCATGGAGGGCGCAGACATTTTAAGCTCCTGATAATATATATTCATGATACTATGCTTCCCTTTCATAGTAATGCATGAAGATTTCCTCCAGATCAGGCTCTTCGACAATCAAGTTGTTGATTCTATGATGATGGATTTTAGCAATCATTTCGTTGATGTCACCTTTAAACAGGAAAGTATGATTATTCTCGTCTACAATGAGGTCAGCCACTCCGTCTATATTGAAATAGTCACTGCTGACAGGTTCAGCCAGCTGAATTTTAAACTTTTTGTAGTTATGGTTATGAAGAGCTTTAATGTCTTCGATATCTATTATTCGTCCTTCTTTGATTATGCCAACCCTGGAACAGAGTTTTTGCACCTCGCTCAAAACATGAGATGAAAATAGAACGGTCGCTCCGTTCTTATTTTCTTCCCGTATCAGGTTAAAAAATTCTTGCTGTATAAGGGGATCCAAACCACTGGTGGGTTCATCCAATATGATCAAGCGGGGTTGGTGGATCAATCCTTGAACAATACCGACTTTCTTTTTATTGCCATAGGAGAGATCATCGATCTTGCGATTTAGATCGAGGTCCATGATTTCTGCTAACTTATAAATACGATCCTTATCGGCTTTTTTGTAAAAACTGGCCGAGTATTTCAGTAAATCGATAACCCGCATATGATCGTAGTAATATACTTCTGCCGGGAGATAACCGATATGGTTACGGATTTCCGGCCCGTCTTTTATACAGTCCCGGCCGAATATCCTGGCACTGCCGCTGCTGGGGTAAATCAAGGCCAGCAGGATACGAATGGTGGTAGATTTTCCCGCCCCATTAGGGCCTATAAATCCAAATATTTCACCTTCCTGAACATTAAAACTGACCTCGACGATTCCTCTGGCTTTCCCATAATATTTGCTCAGCTGGTTAATCTCAATGACATTCATAAGAAGCCCCCCTGCTGGATATATATTATGGTCTGCAGATATCGCATTTTCTATACT
>CAZBKS010000120.1:0-6447 GCA_964492475.1 uncultured Syntrophomonas sp.
CACATGATTTTTTAACTCACTAAAATCCTTCTCCCAATCCTCTTCATTACTGTATATGTCTTCCAGCTTCCACTTGTATCTGGCTTCAATCTCTTCCCTGGTCCTTGCTTTTCCGCTCACGATATACCTCCTTCAACTAAATAATTTGGAGCTAATACTCTATTTTCCCCAGGAATTAAACTATTATACCCCTTTTTGTACATAATTATACACATTTTCGCCAACAATTAAGCAAAAAAAGGCAAGGTTTCCATATTTGCAAGCTTTTTCGGGAACGCCGGTGTGCAGAAACGGTGCCAGGCACCGTAATCGTAGTAACATTTGTATTAGGTTTTCATAGGATAACAGAGTAAACCCAACAAGAAGGTGGATGCTGCTGTGACAGTCGTTGATAACCCCGGCTCTTACTTTTCCAGCCGCATTCTTCGTCTGCAGGCCCCCTATCAGGAGGGAGAAGACATCAAAATCCTGCAGTCTCTTTTGAATCTGCTCCCTGACCGTATCATTCAGACCCGAATCGATACGGATGGCATCTTCGGCTTTGAAACTCGAAGGGCGGTCAGGCAATTTCAGAACTATTTCAAACTAGATTCCAATGGCATAGTTGGTAACGCGACTTTTTATTATCTGGGACACTGCAGCGGTAAATTCTCCAAAACCGAGCCCGTTTTTTCTTCACGAATTATCTGCAGCTCCAGCCGGGGAGGTGATGTCCAAATTCTCCAAAACCGCCTGGCGGCATATAAAAAAACTTTTCTTAATCGCCCCGCCAACGGTAAATATGATCTTTATACCGCTCAGGCAGTGAGCCGTATTCAGGATGATTTCTCCATCCAGGGTGAAGAAGGAATGGCTGGTCCCCAGACTTATGCCGCCGTCCTGCTGCAATCTCCACTGGGCGGGAGAATATTAAAAAAAGGCCGTCATGGCCTGGATACTTATTATTTGCAGCTGTATCTTTATCGGTTGGGACATTATAATTTGAACCCGGATGGGTTTTTCACCACAGCAACTTTTAAGGCTCTAAAAGGCTTTCAAAGTGCAGCTGATATTAGAGTTGATGGAATCGCAGGTCCTCAGACCTTTTTGGCCTTGGGAAATTCGCTTCCTTTTCCCCAGAATGAGTTTCTCTATCGCAGTGAAGCTGGCGATTCCATATTCAGCACAGCCACTTTATTTAAGAAAGCTGGAAGAAAAGTACCTCAATTTAATGGGTTAAAACTCAACCGCAAGCGATTGGAGCCGGGGCAGCTCTTAAAGATACCTGCCCCACTGGCATTCCACCTGCTGGAAAAAGGAGATAGTATAGATAAGGTAGCTGAAAAATACGGAATTAGCCCGGAAAAGCTGATTAAGGCTAACCGCCTGCAGTTCAGCCTGGGCCTTCTCCCGGGCGAAACCCTGGTGCTGCCTGGTTACCAGGTTAAATTAAGCGGCTGTATTATCTATTTAAACCGCCGGGAACGCCAAAGTGAGCTTAAATGCCTCCATCTGGAAGATATGAGCAGCAGGACTCTTCATATTTTCAATAATCATGATATACACCAGATAAGTATAGACCCGAGCAGAAAAAAAGTGATCCTATCCACGCATAATGGCTGGCAATGCACCTGTGATCTTAATGATAATAGATTGAATTCTCTACCACAATCCCGCAGCACGAACATCGGACAGCATTTAATAAAAACTAAGAGCTGGAATAATAAATCAAACATCAATGAATGTTCCGCTAAGTGGTGGGAAGGAAATATCCACTTGTGCAAGAATAACTACAGCTTAACTATCACTGCTGTTGAACAGATAATAAAGCAGTTTCGTGATAAAGATATATCCCACTGTGTACCAAGCCCTGATGGTGTATATGTGCTCGTCTTTGCATCTATCCACCCGGTTCGCAGAACCGCTGCTTATTTATTCAACCTTGACACCGGGCAGCTGATTAAATTAGGTGAAAACAATATAGATGGAGTATTCAGTACTGACAGCCGGCAGTTTCTGCTGACCTCGCGAGAATGTTTCGGGGCACATTATCCCTGGTTTTACAAAAAGATCAGGCTTTTTTCCTCCCATGGATATTGCCTGGGTGATGAAATACTCACCCGCTCAGCAGAAGTAAATGAGGATTGCTTCAACCGCCATAATACCGCATTTGTTTTGGTGATGCATAATCCCCATGCCTTCTATCCCCTGCCAAACTCGAAAAGGCATCTATATATAAAAAAGCTGAACTCATCTTTACTGCTGCAGCTTACTTCAGATGAAAAGCCTTTATCCCCGGTCTGGATATAGTAGAAACGGTGTCAGGTATAATTCCGGTGCCTGGCACCGTTTCTTTTGATAAGGTAGTGTTTGGAACCGAAACCGGAGCACAGCAATAATTTCTTTTTATAGCACCAATCAGTATTTATTAGAATATTATGGATAAAAGTATTGGCTATTAGTATATAATCTCTATAGATAAGTGATCGCAATATTGAAAATCAATCCTGATGGCGGAGGTAATAATCGATGAAACGGATACTGTCTATGTTCCTGGCTGGCCTAGCCACTCTTTTACCAGTATACATATCTATCTGGTTAATAATCTGGTTGTTCAATATGGTAGATAATATTTTGAAACCACTTCTGAAACCCATTTTGGGATTTGCAGTACCCGGACTGGGATTTTTAATAATCATTTCTTTTATAATTCTGCTGGGTTTCATATCAACAAATATACTTGGTAATAGAATACTGGGCTGGTGGGAAAATGTTATGCAAAGAATCCCCCTGCTGGGTAAGGTATACGGTGCAGTAAAGAGAATCACTGATTCCATTTTCTCATCCCAAAAAAGCGCTTTCAAGCAGGTGGCCCTGGTGGAATTCCCTCGCCCGGGCATTTATTCACTGGGTTTTATCACCAATGAAGAATTTCCTCATATTGAAAGAGATACTTATTCCATATTTATTCCGACTACTCCTAATCCTACTTCGGGTTGGTTTGTGGTTTTGCCCCGGGAAGATGTTAAGATTCTTGATATGAGCGTGGACCAGGGAATGGAGATAATAATTTCTGCAGGTATGGTTAGCAATGGCAATGGCAATGGCAATGGCAAGAACGGCTGTTCCTGCAAATGATTTTCATGTATAAGTGCATTCCATCTAAAGTACAATATTAACATAATAAATTATGGAAGGAGAACCAGCACATGTCGGAAGAGTTAATATACAGCACCATGGCCCGGGAAATGCTGGAACAGCTGCCGCGCGGCGCTTTTCTTTCGGTCAGGGCAGATGATAGGATCAATACCATGACTATCGGCTGGGGAGCACTGGGCTATTTCTGGAACAAACCGGTTATTATTGTGGGAGTCCGGTATTCACGTTATACCTACAATTTGATTGAGGAAGCCCGCGATTTTTCGATCACTATACCATTGAGCTCTGATTTTAAAAAATCACTGGCAGGCACCGGCAGCAAATCAGGCCGGGATATTGATAAATTCCAGGTCTTCAGCCTTAAAGCAGAAGCCGGGAAAGAAATTGAAAGCCCGGTGATCGGCAGCTGTGGTCTGGTTTATGAATGCCGATTGATTTTCAAACAGACCATGGACCCGGATCTGTTGGACCAGGAACTGCGACAGAAATTCTATGCTCAGGAAGATTATCATGTGATGTATTATGGTGAAATAGTATCTGTTTACCTGAATAACTAGCACCTCAAGAGTGTAGATGAGGATAGACACGGGGACGGTTCTCCTGTCTACTTTCTTAGAATTAATAATAAGTAGACAGGAGAACCGTCCCCGTGTCTGAGAAGAACTGTCGCCTCGCCTAGGTCCCCTCGTCTGTGCCCGTGTCTAAGTCCCCTTGTTTGGGAAGTCTCCTTCTTAGGAGCTCTGAAGAAAACTTACAAAAGGTTTAATAGGCGGGTGAAAGCTGCAATCTTTCACCCGCTCTATCAAAGTGGGGTAATTTATATTATTAAAGGGGGTACTGTTTGATTACTTAGACTATCTTATTGCTCCTTACCCAGATATTCATGAGATCCGCTTCCTTGATCAATTCATCCCGCAAATCCGGATGAGCAATGTTGATTAAGGCTTCCGCCCGCTGCCAGGTTGATTTGGCTTTCAGCATGGCGATGCCGTATTCGGTAACTACATAGAAATTGACACTCCTGGGTACGGTTACAACCGCTCCTGGAGTTAATATGGGTTTAATTCTGGACTGCAGCTGTCCTTCTTTATCCTTGAATGTAGAGGTCAGACAAATCAAACCTTTACCTCCGCGAGAATAATATGATCCAAAGATAAAGTCAAACTGCCCGCCGGTTCCGGAAATATGACGTATTCCCGATGATTCCGAGGCCACCTGACCGTAGAGGTCAACCTCAATAGCATTGTTAATAGCCATCACTTTATCATTTTGCCCAACGATAAATGGATCATTGGTATAACTTACAGGGGAGATGGCACATACCGGATTCATATCCAGGAATTCATACAATTTATTGGTGCCCATGGCAAAGGTATATACCATTTTGCATTTGTCTATTTGCTTGCGCCGGCCGGTTATGCGCCCGGCATCATACATGTCGACAAACGAATCCACCAGCATCTCGGTATGAACACCCAGGTCTTTTAAATCCGACTGCGCGATCATGGCTCCTACCGCATTGGGCATGGCTCCAATTCCCAGCTGCAGGCAGGCTCCGTCTTCAATCTCTCCCAGCACTATACCGGCGATCTTCTTGTCTATATCGGAGATGGGCAGTTCAGGCAGCTGGATCATGGGCTTATTGTCGCCTTCCACGATGTAGTCAATCTCGGAAATGTGTATGGACTCGCGGTTGCCGCCCAGGCAGACTGGAACAGTCTCATTGACTTCAACAATGACGGTTTTGGCTGTATCGCAATACGAGGGAGTCAACGAAACCGAAGTTCCAAAGTTGAAGAAGCCGTGCTTGTCCATTGGCGCTACTTTGATCAAGGCCACATCGGCTGCAATATAGCCACGCTCATAAAAGGACGGTCCCTCATGGTAAGTCAAAGGCACATAATTGCAAAGATTCTTGTCGTGCAATTTGCGACTGGCCGCACTCATATGCCAATCGTTGTAAATAAAATGTTTTCTGTCCGGATCGGCCAGAACCGCCTGGGGTGGATACGGACAGGTGGTTGTATATATATTGACGTTTTCAAGTTCATCAACCCGTTTGGCCAGAGCAGCATCCAGGTAGCTGGAATTCATTACAAATTCACCGAAGTGTACCAGGTCTCCTGATTTAACTACCTTTACAGCTTCATCCACTGGCGTTAGTTTGCGCTGGTATTCCGCACTATAATCCACTGGTGCATTTCCTCCTTAACATCCTAGTATTCAAAAACATCAATCGGAACATCGATGGCAGATGTATCTGCATCAATGACTATCTCGGCCATTGCCCATACATTCGGTACCACATTGCGCAGGTAGTATCTGGCAGTGGCTACTTTGCCAGTGTAGAAATTATAATCATAATGATCTGCTCCCAATTCTTTGGCTTTCTTATCAGCCAGCAGGGCCTGGTCAAGAATCAGACGCCCGCAGTACAGCTGAGCAGAAGCAGTCAATACCCGGCGGGAATACAGGGGAACCAGGCTGACATTGCTCTTGAAATATCCTGCCAGAGCAGCAGTCATTTCTTTATATGCGTTTAGTGCCCGGCCCAGGTTGGCAAATTCCTTGCTGAAAGTTTCACTGCCCTTGTTTGCTTCATAGAAATCGACCATTTCCTGTACCCACGCGGCGAAAACCGTTCCGCCCCTCATGCTCATCTTGCGGCCCACGAGATCCATGGACTGAATGAAATTAGTGCCTTCCCAGATGGAGTAGATCTTCATATCACAGGCCAGCTGCCCAACCGGGTATTCTGAACAATAGCCGTATCCGCCATAGGCCTGAATGGCCTCGCCGCATAGCCACCAGCCTTCATCGGAAGGATAGGCTTTACACAGCGGGGTGCACATTTCGATCAGGTCACTGGCCGCTTTTCTGACTTCCGGATCGGGGTCCCGGTGCCTCTGGTCGAAGGCCAGGTAAATCCGGTACATCATGGCCCGGATGGCTTCGATATGGGCTTTGCCCATCATCAGGGTGCGCTTGATATCTTCGTGGTTAATAATGCTTACACGACCGGCTCTGGAGTCGCTCATAAGACGGCCTTGAATTCTATCTTTGCCGTAGTCGCGGGCATTGGCAAAGGCGTTGATTATACAGGACAGGGCCATATGACCAGTTTCCATACGGGCCAGGTTCATCATCTGGAACATCTGGGCCATGCCCTCACCCTTGCCTTCGTTCTCCCTAGGATCCTTGCCCAACAGCCAACCCCGGCAGCCGTCATTTTCACCGGCAGCCAGAGAGGCGGTTACCGATCCATGCAAGCCCATCTTATGCTCGGCGCCGGTAGTCTGGAAGTCATTG
>CAZBKS010000121.1:0-6413 GCA_964492475.1 uncultured Syntrophomonas sp.
CAGGAAAGTTTACACTCAGGTTAATTATCTTAATGTCCAGATCCTTTTTGGTTTTTTCTTCGATGTAGGATGTACTATCCGTGACCAGCTTTACAGTCATTGTGTTATCCTCCTCCTATTTCCTTCCCAGCTATTTCGACAAGCATCAACATGTATTCCTGCTTACTCTTTTTAATAACTTTTAATTTCACTGCAAAAAGATGTAATGTGCTGGCTTGGATGCATGAATATTCCGTCGCCAAGACTCCGCATGGGAAACCCCAACTGCTCGTCTTGCGGCTCCAAGGGGACGTTCCAATTCCGCATCCGTGCGGAGCGTCACTCTCGGAAAAAGCCCTTCAGCTCGAGGAGCAGCTAAAGCAGAAATATAATGTTCCGGTTAATATATGTGATCTGGGCCCGGTCGTAGGTTCCCATTTAGGCCCTGGTTCACTGGGTGTCGTATTTTACCAAAAAACGCAGGGTGTTAAATCAAATCCCGGAGAAAAAATTCGGTTCTATTACCTGCCAGGACCTTATCAATGATTACCAGGAATGGTTTGATACTCAACGCTTTCGCCGATACAGATACATAGTAACGGAATCAACAATCATGGCGGTACAGTTTATAACTCAGGGCAATCAAGAAGGTTATTATCAGGCCTTTGGCCGAAATATGGCCGGCAAAAAATAGGCGAGGTAATTTAAGTAAAAGGGGCGTTCGCTGTGTCAAACATACTAAACGCCCTTATGCTCAAGCGTAACAATTCACTAATCTATTTTATTAACAGCACAGCTAATAATGCACTGGCTGCTCCTATTAATCCAGTAATATAACCCATCTTCTCCCACCCGCTCCTGTTGGTATTCCTTTCCCCCTCCCGGTTGGCATCATTTCTGTCCAGACGGCTCTCACAAATATCTATTCTGTCCCTTATGCCATTGTAGTCTCGGATTAATGTTTGCATTATCTCTATTTTAATAGATACTTCATCTATCTTTTTGTTAGCTTTATCTACTTTCTCCTGCAGTTGCATTATTAGATTCCACTCTCTGCTGTCGTCCGTATCCAAATGCTCCACCCCCTGGAATGTTTTTACAGTATTATATGAAATATATTTTGTTCAGTTTACATTCATAATCTGCCCAGACCAGTTTTTGAAGCTGATAGAAATGGGGAACCCTTATTTTTATCTTATTAAAAGAAGTCTCGCAGCAGAGATTGAAGATATGCTCAGGCTAATAGAATAATGTTTATGCTCCTGGTACAACTTATAAGCAGGAAGGAGGGAATCTAGATGAGAATAAGCGATGCCAATAAACTGGTGGGCACCATTATCAAAGTAAAACCTGGGCAGGATATGACCGAGGTTATTTTGGATATCGGAGATCAAGCCGTTACAGCTACAATTACTTCTGGAGCAGCCCATGATATGAAGCTTAAAGAAGGTGAACAAATCTTTGCTGTTTTCAACTCATCCAATGTATCCTTGATAAAAGGATAGCCGGCAGTTTTTTCCTTATTATTAAAATGTAAAAGAGCCGGCATTTATGTTTCTGCCAGCTCTTTTACTTCGGAGGTTTTTGGGTATACATTTACTACCTCCCTGCTTTTATTTCATCACCCTCTGAAGCTCTATACCTAGTCCTAAAAGGTTAATTTTAAACAATTTTGGGTTACGGCTTTATTGCTCGTACTAACCCCTTTTTACCTTTACAGGTTTACCTTTTAAAGAACTAAACTTCACTTCCCAGGTGATTTTAACTATACTTTTATTTTAACCTTGATATTATTTTATGCATTCAGTCAAAAAATGTCAATGAATTTTCTGAAGATTTAGACATCGTGATTGTTTTCTTTTTCTTAATCTGACATTTCAGTCTATGATATCTGATCTGGATAACCGGCAAATATATTTTTTCTAATTCATTGGATTTAAATGTGTTCCAGTATTCTGGCAAATAATAACAAAGCAGTGGCCCCAATCATTAAAGTTAGGATGGAGACAATCACTCCTACTTTATTGTTTTTTATAAATTCTGCAGCTCTATAAAACATATTCTCACCTATAATAGTTGTTAACCTTAATAAAACTGCTATAATACTTCTACTTAATTTACCGTTCTTCCTGCCTAAATATTAAACTAGGTTTAATCAAATACAATATGAAAAACCCTGTTCTCTTTATAAATAGAACAGGGTTTTTCAGGAAGAGATACGTATACAGAGTATATAATGAAAATCAAATTTCTTCGTCAAACCAGTACCTGCTGATTAAGCGGCATAGTGAAAATTATTTTCTTCCATTCTATCTTTATAAATATAATCCATCCATCGCTGATTCAATTCTTCTATGTCCATTTTTGCATGGAGTGTAAGTGCTCCATAAAACATTGCATAAGTATTAAAATAAGATTCCGTCCATTCTTCCATAAACAAAACATTTTGACCAATGGGCATAAATGCTTCCAGCCATTCCAAATTTATTTCTTCCAGTGTTTTTATTGGGTGTAATTCAACAGGTCCATAAATTAATTCCAGAGCATCAAGATATTTTTCAGTCCAGTTATTGATATATTTATCATTGTTTGCAGGCATAACTTTCACCTCCTCATTTTTTATGCGCTGAACAACATAAGAAAGCTATTAAAATTGATCCGATTTAATTTGAGATTTAAAACTGGTATGGATAACAATTATAATTGTGTCCCAACCCTACCTGGATATTATGCAAATTCCATGCCATGGTAATTCAGCATTCCTCGAAAAATTGATACTAAAAAATAGGGCTTTAAATTATTTTAGAGAACGAAAATTCACATAATATAAATTATATGATTTATTTTTGCATCACATTGATTCATCAATGAATCACTTGATGTTTTAACCGGGTTTTGAAAGTCATCCAGGCAAAATGGTAGAGAATGCGGATTAATGTCGAATGGTAAATTCAATTCCGCATCAATTTTAATTAATCTTACCTATTTGTTGATAAAAGTTGGAATGATTAAAATAAATATTTGATCTTTTTCCCCGCTCGGGTTTCACTCTGCTTAAATTCTTGTTTTAAGCCATGTTTCTTAATACTGCATGAATCCCCTTTTTCGATTTATTTGTGTCTTTTGTGCATTTTTTTTATTCATATTGATACATTTGTAAAGGAATGTTATTATTACATCGTACCTATTATATTAACCGCCTGGCGGTTTTTTTTTGCCAATTATTTGATCATAGATTTTATCTATCCAGCAGAAGGGTTATTTTATTTTCCGCTTGGACATATAGTTTTCAGAATCATTATCTAATACATTATTAAATGGCGGTGTTTTTTATCTGAGTATATTTTTTCACGGAACTGCCGAACCCGAAAATTAAAAGCCCGGAGCATTTCCGGGCTTTTAACCACATATACGGAATTTTCAGCAGTTTCTTTGCTTTTGCTTGTTCTTTGTTCAGTAAAGGAAGCAGGCTATCAATTAATCTGCTGATATTCAAGCGTTGATATTACCGGGGCTGCTATCCTTCTCTCAGAGTGAAGCGCCAGGCACAAAACCATTCATCTGGATGCTGGTCAGGCGGGCAGCCGATACATTCTGTCTTTATACGCTGGTCTATGGCCCGGGCAAAATAGCTATATTCAACCAGGCCAGCGGATTTGCAGGGGTAATCGTCCAGGCCTTGACGCTTCCGGGCAGACTGTACCCGGCAGTCATTCATGTGAAATACTATGCTGTCCGGGCTCTCATCAACAATAGATTGTACATTGATCCGGGCATACATCCTGAACTGCAAAGCTCTTTTCAGCCCTTCAAGTCCTGCTTTCTCCGGGAGCCCCAGAAAACGCTTTATGGCCCAAGCCTCAAAAGGAGAAAATCTGGTCCAGCAGGAATCATTGCAGCGTTTTGCATCATACATGTCATTGCTGAATTCCACTGCCTGAAACCAGATGCCATCGCCAGCCAACCAGTTGTTGCCCAGGTGGGTTAACAATTCCATCATCCTTTCCCGGGGCAAATCCAACAGTGGTTTGGGTACGCCTTCCACCATTTCAAATCCAAAAAACTTAGCCAGCCGATTCATTTGTATCTGATAGCTTTTCTGATAAGCATTATCAAGTATATCCAAAGCGCCTTCAAAACCCTTCTGGTGTTCCACTTCGTTAAACCACAGCACATGGTGTACAATGGTTCGGTGAATCATATCAACAGCCAGACGGGCCAGTTCAGTCTGGTCTATCCCTTCATCCCATGTTTTTACTTTACTCATTTTCTTCTCCTCCTTCATATCTCCATATTTTTCCCTGATACTAAAAATCACCCTTCCCGCATGCAGGCGACAGCGAGTTTTTAACCAACGGGGTTAAATATCCCTCATGAAGATAGGAAATAATTATTGCTGCCGGGTTAAAAATTTGGGGGTAATATACAATTGTATTCTGTCAAAATAAGGATTTGGCAGTAATATACTGCACGGATATAGAAGGCATTTTATAAGAAGAATAAATAAGAAAAATAGCAGGCTGAATTAGGAAAATCTATAAATCATAAGGCTGGATCCGGATACAATATTCTCCGCTTAAATATATTTTCTAAACCGGCACAGGATGTGATAAAATGTCCCCGCAAACAGCAGGGAGAATACCACATTACCCGCAGCATGAATCCCATCAAACACCAGACTGGAAGCGTAAACAGCTAGAAATGTCTTAGCGTTCAGGGGATACATAAAGGCCGCCCAGTGCCAAATATTCATGACCCAGCCGTAAAAAAAACCACATAATCCGGCCAGTACTGTAAAGCTGACCAGCCTGAATTCTTCTTGCTTAAGCGATAGTAGGGAGGCCAGAACTCCACACATTCCCCAGCAGAACATCTGCCAGGGGGTCCAGGGACCCTGGCCCAGAAAAAGATTGGAAACCAGAGCAGCTATGGCCCCAACCATGAACCCAATTTGTGCACCAAATACATAACCGGTTATCATAATAATAAATGTTGCTGGCTGAAGGCTAACTATAGCGCTGAAAGCAATTCTGGACACGGCGGCCAGCGAAGACATGGTAGCAATTAAGGCAATCATCTTGGAATTCACCTGCTTCTTTTCAAACCGCCAGAAAAACGCCAAAATACCCACAAATACTATCATGGTAGAAAGAAGTGCCCAGTTAAGATTATATAAAGGATTTTCCGGAATCAGGGTAGCAGCTAGAAGCAATATAACTATTAATATACTCAATAAATACCTGCTGCGGAATATTACACTATTTTTATGCATTATACTGCTGCACCTTTCATCGAGACTTTGCCAGTTCCCTTAATTTCATTATACTGTAAGCGCACTGAGCCCTGCTCGCTGCAGCTTCCGGTTCAAAACCTGGATAAAGCAAAGCGCTTTCATCGGCAATTGTCACCAGTTCCGTATACCAGCAGGGTCCCGAACCAGTGATGGGAGTTTCTATCGGCAGAGTTCTGACTAATATAGCAGCCAGCTGAGCCCCGGTAATGCTTTGACCTGGGCAAAATACTCCACCCGGCATCCCGTTAACATATCCCTTATTTACACAGGCTGCTATATAGCTGGAAGCCCAAAAATCTTGCGGCACATCGAGAAAACCAGGATCGCCGTCATAAGCAGCACTGGTCAGGCCCATGCCCTTTACCAGCATGGCAGCGAATTCCGCTCGATTTACTGGCTTTTCCGGTTTAAAGGTACCGTCCGAATAACCATTCAGTACCCCTGCTTTAACCAGTTCACTGATCGGTTGATAGGCCCAGTAGACTTCAGATATATCTGTAAATCCTAAATCGCTGGCATTTTCAGGCAGTGCCGGCTCTGCCTGGCTCTTTGATACACTTTTGATTTGTCCTAATGAAATTAAGGATGTAGCAGTGGTCTGAATCGGACCTGCCACCACACCGGGCATATAGTTAAAAAACCCGCTTTGATCCTGCAGCTTAAGCAGGTGATCCACCGCGTTATTATCCTTTACTGACCATGATTCAGCAGTGGGAGACTCACCTGCTGCCAGCAGTGCCTGTATTACCCAGGCATCGGTACTGGCATTGGATGTAGTTCCGGCCAGGTATCCCGCGTTAAAACCGCCATCCTCTCCCTGACAGGTCTTCAGATAGGCCAGACTACTTTCTATCACTTCTGAATTGCCGGTATCTTCTCCCAACAAAATCAAGACCTGTATGGCTACCGCCGTATCGTCAGCATCACTGGGTATCCCTTCACACCAGCCGAACCCTCCGTCACTGTTTTGGCGGGTTATCAGCCACTGCCTGGCCTTCTCCTTATCTGGTATTTCCTGCCCGGCAGAATTCAGAGCCAGAATAGCCCACATATGCGAATTTATAAAGCCCCTTTCTCCCTGGGCAACACGTGCGAATTGTCCATCTTTCTGCTGGAAGGATAAGATGCTCTGGACCAGGTC
>CAZBKS010000122.1:0-6392 GCA_964492475.1 uncultured Syntrophomonas sp.
CCTGCAAATACAGTTTGCAGCAGTTTAATCCCCGGAATACTCTTAACCCCGAATATCGTCATATAAAACCTTATACCCGGGAAGAATTGATGGCTATAGCAGAAGAATGCCGCAAGTATGTTAAAGAAGTAAGGCTGCTAAATGTCTAAAGCTTTTTTCATCAGTCCCTGGGACCAGCAATGGGGGATGCAGAGAACAAGAGGAGAAGGAGCACACTTTTGAATTCCAGGATACAGCAGGTGTTAAAAAAATATTTTGGTTACAGTGAATTCAAACCCGGTCAGGAGGCTATTATAAATAATACTCTGCAGGGCCGGGAGTCTCTGGGTATAATACCGACCGGAGGCGGTAAATCGCTGTGCTATCAAATTCCCGCCCTGCTGCTGCCGGGGATCAGCATCGTGGTATCACCCCTGATTGCCTTGATGAAAGATCAGGTGGATGCTCTCAACAATCTGGGAGTCCCGGCCACTTATATAAGCAGTGCGTTGACTCCCCAGGAAATAAACCGGCGTTTGCAGCGTGCATCTCAGGGTGACTACAAACTTATTTACATCGCTCCGGAGCGCCTGACATCGGAATATTTTTCCGGGCTGGCGGGAAAAATCAGGATATCTTCGATTGCCATAGATGAGGCCCACTGTGTTTCCCAGTGGGGTCATGATTTTCGCCCCAGCTATGCCGCTATTGCCCCCTGGATTGAGGCCATGCCTTATAGACCGGTAATCAGTGCCTTCACCGCTACCGCCAGCGATCGGGTACGGGAAGATATAATTCGTTTACTGTCCCTGCAGAATCCCAGTATTCATCTGATTGGATTCGATCGGCCCAATTTGTATTTTACAGTAATAAAAGGGACTGATAAAAAGAAGTTTCTTGAAACCTATTTAAAGGTCCATGCTGAGCAAGCGGGAATCATTTATGCTGCCACCCGCAAAGAGGTAGACAGCATTTATACTTACCTTAAATCCTGGGGAATTCCAGTGGGAAGATATCATGCGGGATTAAGCACCGAGGAGCGCAACCAGAGCCAGGAAGCTTTTCTATACGATGATATAAAGGTTATGGTGGCCAGTAATGCCTTTGGCCTGGGGATTGACAAATCCAATATACGCTATGTTATTCATCATAACATGCCGCGCAATCTGGAATCCTATTATCAGGAGGCAGGTCGAGCCGGCCGCGATGGGGAAAAGGGGGACTGTATTCTTTTATACAGCCCGGCTGATATTCAGACCCAGAAGTTTTTGATTGAGCAGACTACCTCATCAGAAAAGAGAAAAGAAGAAGAATATCGAAAAATGCAGACTATGACTGACTACTGTCATACTACCCGCTGTCTGCGGCACAGCATCCTGGAATACTTCGGAGAAAAAGACCTGCCGGAGAACTGCGGAAGCTGCGCTAACTGTACCGGGGATTATGAAAGCCGGGATATGACGGTTGAGGCCCAGAAGATATTTTCCTGCATCAAAAGAATGAACCAGCAGTACGGCATCAAACTGGTGGCTTCGGTCTTGAAGGGATCCCAGAGCAAGAGGATCAGGGAACTCGGCCTTGATCAGCTGTCTACCTATGGTATTATGAACGATATGACTGCTGCCGCTATAAGTGATTTGATCAATATACTGGCTGCCGAAGACTATCTTTATACCACCGGAGGCCAGTATCCAGTAGTGAGGCTGAAAGAGAAGGCCATACCGGTACTGAGAAGTCAAGACCAGGTAATATTAAGGATGCCATCCCGTACCGAAATCGCTCAGGAGGATAGTCAACTCTTTAAATCACTTTGTGCACTGCGCCTGGAGATAGCCAGAAAAGAGCAGGTTCCGCCTTATGTGATCTTCCATGACCGTACTCTGAGAGAGATGAGTGCCCGTCTGCCGGTAGATGATAACTCCATGCTGGCTATCAGCGGCGTGGGGGAAATAAAAATGCAGAAATATGGACAGCTGTTTATGGATATAATTCGCTCCTGTTTTTTAGAAGATAGGAGCAGCAGCAATATGGAGAGTGCTGAAAAGGCGGTCCCGGTTAAAAAATCCCAACCTACCAGGCAGCCACAAGAGCCCAAACAACCTAGTCATATGATAAGCTGGCAGTTATATCAGGCCGGGAGTACAATACCTGAAATTGCCAAAAAGCGCAAAATAACTATTTTAACCGTGCAGGATCATATACTAAGGTGCGCCCGGGATGGATTTGATATAAACTGGCGGGAAATCGTCAGTGAGGAAGAAGAAGCCTGTATCCTGGAAACCATTCAAAAGGTAGGAATAGAGAAACTCAAGCCCATTAAAGAAGTTCTGCCTGAAGAAATCAGCTATTACGCCATAAAAGCAGTGATCTGCCGACTGGAGCTGGCTCAGGCAGCTATCCCCGGGGAAGCCGGAGATGAATTAGAGGCATATTCAAGTATATGACATTGCAGCAGGCAGAGAGTATTATTTCGATGTTTATGATAATGTACAGCATAGTCTGTAAAGATATATAATAGGGAATGAGAAAAGGAAGAACAATGTTTTGAGGTGTAATTATGAAGCTGTGGAGTGGAAGATTTACCGGTAAAAGTGACCGCTTAACCGAGGATTTTAATGCCTCCATCGCGGTTGACAGCAGGATGTACCGCCAGGATATCCAGGGCAGTATAGCCCATGCCCGCATGCTGGCCCAACAGGGAATCATCAGCGTTGAAGAAAGAGATCTGATCATCCGGGGCCTACAGGAGATACTGGGTGAAATTGAAGCGGGTAAGTTGGAATTTACCGTGGAAGCAGAAGACGTGCATATGAACGTGGAAACTTTTTTAACTCAGAAAATAGGTGAGGTAGGAAAGAAACTGCATACCGCCCGGAGCCGCAACGACCAGGTGGCATTGGATGTTAGATTATACCTGCGGGATGAAATAGAAGAAGTCAGGGGACTGATCCTGAACCTGCAGCAGGTCCTGCTGGATCTGGCAGCTGAACATCTGGATACTATTATGCCTGGTTATACTCACCTGCAAAAAGCCCAGCCTGTGAATCTGGCTCATCATCTGCTGGCCTATTTTGAAATGCTGCGCCGGGATCTGGATAGATTGGAAGACTGCGGGAAGAGAATGGATTATATGCCCCTGGGGTCCGGAGCCCTGGCCGGCACCGGATTTAACCTGGATCGAGATTGGGTCCGGCAGGAACTGGGATTTACCCATCTTACCCGCAACAGCCTGGATGCGGTAAGCGATCGGGATTTTGCCCTGGAATTCTGCAGTTTTGCCAGTATTCTGATGATGCATTTATCTCGTTTTTCCGAAGAATTAATACTCTGGTCCAGCGAAGAATTCTCCTTTATCGAAATGGATGATGCATTCTCTACCGGTTCGAGTATTATGCCGCAAAAGAAGAATCCTGATCTGGCAGAACTGGTGCGGGGAAAGACCGGCCGGGTTTACGGAGACCTGATCACCCTTTTGACCATTATGAAATCTCTTCCGTTGGCCTACAATAAAGATATGCAGGAAGACAAAGAAGCCTTATTCGATGCAGTTGATACCATAAAAAAATGCCTGCTGGTGTTTGCTCCCATGCTGCAAACAGCCCATTTCAACAAAGCCAGAATGGCAGCCGCGGCCCGGGGTGGTTTTACCAATGCTACCGATCTGGCCGACTATCTGGCCGGGAAAGGGCTGCCTTTCCGGGATGCCCATGCGGTGGTGGGCAAAACTGTACTGTACTGCATTGAAAGGGGTAAGATGCTGGAGGAATTAACTCTGGAGGAATACCAGGGTTTCAGCCCTTTAGTGGATGCGGACATATTCAGCTACCTGGATGTGAAGGCCTGTGTGGATCGCAGGAAGGTTGCCGGTGGACCAGCAGCGCAGAAAGTAAAGGAAGCCCTGGAAGAAGCCGACCAGTGGTTAAGGAGGATGCAGAATGACTAATATAAGCAAATTTGATCATATAGATGGTAAGCCCGATGAAGACCAGATTTTAGCCTGGAGCGAGGAATTTTTTTTCAATCTCTTAAATGTATTAAATGCCTTTTTTGCCAATGTGGACATCAAAGATGCGGTTGAACGTATGAGCTTGGTACCTTTTGAGCAATTGGTATTAGAGCAGCTGACGGATGAAAGTGAGGGCACCAAGGCTATAGCAACCGCCAGAGTTAAGGAACTGGCTGAGATGGAGATCAGTTTTTTAAAAGCTTACAGTGATTAAGGTATCCCCAAGCACATCAGGGCAGCAAGCAAGTTATTTTTAAGAGCTGTATTATTCGATAAATCAGGGAGAGTATTAAAGGGGGAAGAAAAATGGAAAAATGCAGTATGTGCAAAAAGGAATTTCCTGTTTCTGCATTGAAAGAAATGGTTCAAATTATTGACCGAAAAGCTTACCCGGGTAAATACTGCCCGGTATGTCAGGCGGTAGCCGGGAACAACCCCAACTATTATTATTTGGTAGGGAAGAAAAAACCGTGATATCGATTTGCTTATCCCACAACTAATCACAATAATTTGTTTCTAGAAGGTAATACTGCAACTAATAATATGGAGGGTATAAATGAGTATATTTGAGAAAGCCAGAGAACTTGGCCAGGAAATTAAGGAAACTCAAGAGTTTAAGGAAATACAGCGAACCGGCCAAAATATAAAAGATAATGCCGAGGCCCAACAGCTCATCCAGGATATCCAAAGCATTCAGCAACAGCTGGAATTTGCCGAAAATTCAGGAATTCACCCTGATCAGGAACTTCTTGAACAACTGGAAGACATAAGATTAATAATGGAGAATAACATTCTCATTATGGATTATATGAAAGCCCAGGAAGATTACAGCCGAATGATGCAGGAAGTAAACAACACTGTAAGTGAAGAGATCAATAACTACTAACTTGTTCACAATTAACCAGGTCAGTTATAGCAGCAAGGAAAAGCGTTTAATAATTTGCATATGGACACGGCTTGCCTTGCACAAAATCATGAGCGGCCGGTCTTGACTCTCAACCTTGCACCTGCTATCATCAATTTGTCATACCATCAATAAGCCGATGTGGCTCAGTGGCAGAGCAGCTGATTCGTAATCAGCAGGTCGGCGGTTCAAATCCGCCCATCGGCTCCAGAGAAAGTAAGGCCCCTTCGTACTTGGAGGGGCTTCGTATTTTCTGTAATTTACTAGGGGTAAAAAACAAGAGTTTGAGATTTTGATGATGTATTTTTGGCTTCATAGCATTTGCGGTGATGATGATTACTGGCAGGAATTCTTGGAAAAAGTGCTGCCGAGTTTAAAGTAATGGTTTGCTTATTTTATCTGCCCAACCAGGCATATTCCCAAAATCAAAGCATTTGCGCTTGTCGGGGAATACGGCATAATAAGAATGAAGATTCACCAAAATTGACGATAAGAGTACTGTTTTAGCTTCATTTGACACAAGGGATTTATTAGGTACGAAACGAATTATATGGGGAAAAGCATCCTTGGAAGAAAGGTTCAATGTAATGGTGATCTTATGTGACGGCTATGTGATCGAGATAGGTCCAAGGGACGATATGCTAGTTATAAGTATTCAGAGTAGGTTGCAATATGAAACATTAAAAATAACATTAAAGGGGCAAAATGTTGTTCAATGTAACCTATTAATGTTACCGATAACATTAAAAGGCGTGCTTTTAGTTAAACTTTAGTAAAAGAATAATTGAGTTAATGCTTCGGCAATGCCTTAAAAATCGGATATCTCTTTTACTACGCTTAGAAGATAAATAATAATCTTAGTAAAAGCGAAGTTATAAAAGGCTGTAGGAAAAAAATTGTTCGAGAGCCGGATTAATCCGGAAGTTAAATGTTAAAATGAATCTATATTGACTGTGAATATTTGCAATGATCGGTCGGTCATGAAGAGTGAGGTGGTAAACATGAGTATGACCTTAAATGATCTGAGGAAAAACAGCGAGCGTATAAAGAAAATTGCGAAGAAACACGGGGCCGGTAATGTACGAGTATTCGGATCTATTTCCAGGGGGGAAGAAGGACCGGACAGTGATATTGATTTTCTGGTGGATTTTGAAGCGGATCGCAGTCTTTTTGATTTAGTCGGGCTTAAGTTGGAACTCGAAGAATTACTGGGGTATAATGTTGATCTGGTTACTGAAGGTAGTATTCATCGTTTGATTTCTTCAAGGATAATGAAGGAGGCAGTCCCTTTATGAAAGATGATAATGTGTATCTAATCCATGTCCTTGAATGCATTCGGCAAATTGAAGAGTACACGATTAATGGCTATGAAGAATTTATCAAGTCTCGGCTGATTCAAGATGCCGTAATTCGAAACATGGAAATTATAGGCGAAGCCACCAAAAGAGTCTCCCCTGGATTGCGTGAGCAACATCCTGAAATCCCATGGAAGGAAATGGCAGG
>CAZBKS010000123.1:0-6347 GCA_964492475.1 uncultured Syntrophomonas sp.
ATGTCTAACTGTTCGGAGTTTTTATTTTATTTATACTATATGGTAATATAAATTGGTAGTTATTGAGTATGAAATATTTGGGCAAAAGCATAGTTGAGGTGACAAATGATTTTAAAGGGCAGGGCGAGGCTGGACTGTAGAACCAAGAACCTGGTAAAAAGATTAAAACGAAGCGATATAGCGATAATCAACCATGATGATATCGATGAAGTGGCAGCCAACTCACTTATTGACATAAAACCACAGGCTATCATAAATGCTACCGCTTCCATTACCGGACGTTATCCAGCCCGGGGAGTATATAAAATTCTGAAAGCCGGCATTCCAGTTCTGGACGAGGTGGGAGAAGATATATTTCAGCAGGTGAAAGAGGGGGTTACCCTCGAAATACGCGGCAATCAGGTCTACTGTGGCAGCCGAATTGTCGCTGAAGGTAATCTTATCAGTATCCCAGACGTGGAATTAAAACTAAAACAGGCCAGCCAAAATATTCAACAGGAACTGGATCGATTCGTGGAAAACACTCTGGAGTATGCCAAAAAAGAAAAAGAGGTGCTGTTGGGAACCATCGAAATGCCAGCTATTGATACACCCATGTTGAACCGCCATGTATTAATTGTGGTGCGAGGGAGTAGTTATAAGGAAGATTTAAAGACCATTAGTTCGTACATTTTAGAAGAACAACCAGTTCTGGTAGGCGTTGACGGGGGAGCTGATGCGCTGCTGGAATTTGGACTGAAACCTGATATTATAGTAGGCGATATGGATAGTGTTTCTGACAAGGCTTTGGTATGTGGAGCCGAAATCATTGTTCATGCCTATCCTAATGGGACCGCTCCAGGGATGGAGAGAGTGCAGTTGATGAACGTAAAAGCCAAGACATTTCCTATGCCTGGTACCAGCGAGGATGTAGCCATGATTATGGCCTGGGAAGAAGGAGCGAGTCTAATTGTAGCTGTAGGAACACATTCCAATATGGTGGATTTTTTGGAGAAAGGGCGCAAAGGGATGGCCAGTACCTTTTTAATCAGACTGAAAGTAGGATCGATTCTGGTTGATGCCCGGGGAGTAAGTCAGCTTTACCGGCACAACTTGCATCGAAGATACCTATTTCAACTCTTTGCTGGAGCCCTGGTTCCTATATTCATTATTTTATGGGTTTCTCCAGCTACTAAACCATTATTTCAAATATTGCTATTGCAGCTGAAACTTTTGTTTAATATTTAATGATGTTTAAAATTGGGGTGTAAATAATGATTGATATTAAGTATCATATTGCGTCGATTGTAGCGGTTTTTCTTGCTCTGGGTCTGGGGGTTCTAATCGGCAGTACCATAGTGGGCGATGATTTGCTGGTTGATCAGCAGCAGAAGATGATTGAACGATTAGAAGAGCAGTTTTATGGTTTGAAGGACCGGGAAGTTGAACTGCTGGCTGATAATGATTATAAGGAACAATTAATAGGCAATTATGAGAATTACAGCCAGGCCCTGCTTCCGGCTGTTGTGAGCGGGCGCCTGGAGGAATATAAAGTGGCAGTAATCGTTACTGGTGATAGTGAAATACCGGCAGGCATGATAAATGCTATTTCCATGGCCGGCGCTCAGGTAGTATCCAAAACGGTATTACTTTCCAACATGAAGCTGGAGGATGAGGAGACCAGCAGTCGTATTAAAGAATACTACGGGCTTTCTAATAGTGAGAGCAAAGCTGCGGTGAGACAGCACATTGCCGATAGTGTAGCACAGATTATTATGAATGATGGAGAAGCTGGGACCGTAGAATTTCTTCAAGAAAATAACATGGTAAAATTCAGCGGAGCAAATGATATACCAGTAAACGCGATAATAATAGTCGGGGGAGCTAATAATTTCAGTAATTGTTTTGTGGATGATTTCGACAGCCGGTTGATTCAAAATTTTATTCATGCCAATATGAAGGTGTTGGGAGTTGAGGCAGTACAGGTTAACTATTCATATATAGGGATTTTTCAGGAGTATAATATTAGCACTATTGATAATATAGACAAAAGCCCGGGACAGGTATCGATGATTCTGGCCATGGAGGGAGAAGTGGGCAATTATGGTATTAAGGCTACCGCTCAGAAGTTTATGCCCACCATACCTGTCGATTATAAATTATAAGAGGTAGATAATGATGAAGTCAGTAATGGCAGTAATTCCAGCCTTTAATGAAGAAAGAACTATATCCTCAACTATCAACGCTGTTCAAACCGTAGCAGGGATAAATAAAATACTTGTGGTAGATGATGGTTCCAGGGATGGCACGGCTGAACGTGCGCGAGAAGCAGGCGTCGAGGTCCTCATCCTGGAACACAATTGCGGCAAAGGCGGAGCCATGAACCGGGCCGTGGAATTAGTAGATACCGATGTGGTGGTCTTTTTGGATGCCGATCTGGGTGAAACGGCGTCTCAGGCCGGTTTAATAATTGAGCCGGTTTTAGACGGAGCAGCCGATTTGTGTATCGCCGCTTTTAAACCACCTGCTAAAAAAGGAGGCTTTGGCTTGGTCAAGGGAACCGCCCGCCGGGCCATAAAAAAAATAGCCGATATAGAAGTGAACTCACCCTTAAGCGGACAGCGGGCCATGAACAGGGAGGTACTAAGGGCCGTAACTCCTTTTCATGAAGCATATGGAGTTGAGCTGGGTATGACATTAAATGCACTGGCCCAGGGTTTCAGAGTTAAAGAAGTTCTTACCGAAATGAAACATAATGAGACCGGAAGGGATCTGCAGGGGTTTATGCACCGGGGCAAACAGTTCCTGGATGTAATCAGGGTAATTAAGCTGGAAAATAGAAGGAAAGGTGTTTGATAACATGCTGCTTGCTACTCTGGCACTACTGGCCGGCTTCGTGCTGGAAGCAGTAGTGCTCTATTTTTTATTAAACCTCTTGCAGGATGCCGGTGCGGTAAGGCAGAATTATCTTGGCAAAGAAATTCCGGTCAGTGCCGGAATCAGCTTCCCTATGGTGACGATTACCGCCTATCTTATATATGGATGGTGCGGGCAGTACGATCTGGGATTTCACGTATTCCTGGTAGGCATTATGGCCATATCTTTTTTGGGATTTATTGATGATATGCTGGGAAAGCGTGATATAACGGGTTTCAAGGGCCACTTCAAAGCTCTTTTTAAAGGCCGGCTGACCACGGGTGGTTTAAAGGCTTTGGGAGGAGGAGTTATCGCATTTTATCTGGCCTTGACCAACCCAACCGTTATATCCTCCATTAGCGCCGGGGAAGTTATACTGGATACCCTGTTGATTGCACTATTCACCAATATGCTGAATTTACTGGACTTAAGACCAGGGCGAGCTGTAAAAGGTTTTCTGCTTTTCGGGGCCATGATTGTGATAATAGGCCTGGGAAAGATAGATTGGATGTTGATGGCACCGTTATTAGGGGCGGTTTTGTATTATTTCTGGATCGATCTTAAAGCTGGCGCCATGATGGGAGATGCCGGATCAAACGTCTTGGGCCTGTCCCTGGGATATTTGTGTGTAATCAGCCTGGGAATCATGCCGCGAATTTTTATACTGCTTGGATTGCTGGCAGTACACATATATACTGAAAGATATTCCCTGTCCCAGACAATAGAAAGGGTTCGCTGGTTAAGGATTCTGGATGAGCTAGGAAGGAGTCAAGTATATGATAAATCAACAGAGGATAATTGATAATTTTATTACCATGGTGGAGATTGCATCAGTCTCAGGCCAGGAAGGCAACATTAGAGACTACCTAATTTATGAGTTTGCTAGGCGGGGTCTGCAGGCTCAGGAAGACCAGGCCGGGGATTTGTTGAATGGCGAATCGGGAAATTTATGGGTTAAAATACCCGGCGTAATTGAGGCGGAAGCGATTCTGTTTGCGGCTCATATGGATACCGTTGAACCAGGTGAGGGAATCAAAGCCTGTCTGGCAGATGGGGTCATAAGAAGCAAGAGCAATACCATATTGGGTTCGGATGATAAGGCCGCTGTTGCAGCCATAATTGAAGCGGTGGATGTTTTACGGGAGAATAAAATACCTCACGGGCCCCTGGAACTGCTGTTTACAGTCAGTGAAGAACAGGGTTTAAAGGGAGCCAAGAATTTTGATTTCAGCCGGTTAAGTGCAGCGATGGCTTATGTGTTGGATGCCGGGGGGGAGCCGGGGACCATCATAATACAGTCACCCTGTCAAAATGAGATAGAGTATAAGGCTTATGGAAAACCTGCTCATGCCGGGATTAATCCTGAAAAGGGTATTAATGCTATTCAAGCTGCCGCCATGGCTTTAGCCAGGATGCCCTGTGGGCGTATCGAACAGGATACCACCTGTAATCTGGGTATTATTGAAGGGGGAACAGCTCGCAATATTGTAGCTGATTACTGCCATGTCAAGGGCGAAGCGAGGAGCCTGACTCGTTCCAGGCTGGATGACATTACCGAACAACTCAAAAACACTTTTATTGATGAGGTAGAGAGTCAGGGAGCCCGGGCTGAGGTAGATGTCAAATTTTTATATCCCGAGATAAAATTGAGTTCACAGGACCGGGTAGTAAAAGCAGCGGTAAGAGCCATGGAGTCCATTGGATTGGTTCCCAGGCTGGAAAGCACTGGCGGTGGAAGTGATGCCAGTATCATACACGGCCAGGGAATCCCTTGTGCCAATCTGGGTATTGGTATGAGCAATGTACATACCTGTGAAGAATATATAAAAGTGGCTGATCTGCTTAAGGATGCAGAAATAGTGCTGTCTATCATAAGGGAAGTCTCAGAAAATCAAGTTAAATAACGGAGGCATTCGTGATTGAATTAAAACGAGGCATAATCATCAGTGAACTGTTTTCCCGCCCCGGGATACAGGCTTTCCGGGTTCAGGTGGAAGATAAAGAGGAAAAATGCATAGTATACACTGAACTCAGCGGTAGTGCCAGACCAGGTGATGAAGTGATAATAAATACAACTGCCGTAACTCTGGGACTGGGAACAGGTGGATACCACTATGTGCTGGCCAATCTAAGCCATACCGGAAAAAGTCTGCAAGCGGGCGGGCACATAATGAAAATGCGTTATTCTCCCATGCAGGTTAAAGTGTTGAGTGTAGAAGAGGAAGATAGTCCCCACCGCGCGGAAATGCTGGAAGCAGATTCCCTGGAAAATACTCCGGTCCTGGTAGGGACCCTGCACTCCATGCTGGCCCCCCTGGCTCTTTATTTGCACAGCAGGGGCTATAAAACGGTTTATTTAATGACTGATGGCGCAGCCCTGCCCATAGTATTCAGCAATACCGTTAATATTTTAAAAGAACGAGGCATTATCTGTGGAAGTGTAACTACCGGACACTCTTTTGGTGGTGACCTGGAAGCAGTGAATGTTTATTCCGGCCTCTTAGCCGCCAAAAAAGTTCTGCAGGCTGACGTTATCATATGTGCTATGGGACCAGGTATTGTGGGGACAGGAACCAAATGGGGATACACCGGTATCGAACAGGGCGACATTTTAAATGCAGTTGATGGGCTGCAGGGTATACCGATTGTGGTTCCCCGTATCAGCTTTGCAGATCAAAGACCAAGACATAAAGGGATCAGTCACCACACCCTTACGGTATTGAAAAGGGTGTGCCGGGTTCATGCCATATTACCCCTGCCGCAGCTGGAAGAAATCAAAATGAATTATATACTGGATCAGCTGCGCCGGGAAAACTTGCTGGACAAATATGACTGCTGTGCGGAAATGGTGGAAGGGTTTCAACTATTACTGGAAGCAAGCAGCATGAATTTATCTACCATGGGGCGTGGGATCAAGGAAGAACCAGATTTTTTCATGGCTCTGGGGGCTGCGGCCCGAGTCGCAGAGCGGGTTTTACGAGGAGAGCAATTAAGCCCCATCAGATGGGCTTGATCCCGGCCTTTCAATTTAGATGTCTGTTTAGATACTCTTTAAGCGTAATGTCCAGGGGATAGTCATTGAATATAAAAGGTAAATCTTTAACCTTGCCCAGAGCAGTTAATCCGTTTGATTTAAGTAACACCATCATTTCTATCACCTCTCTGGTAGTCTATGCATTGAATGGGAAAAATATGCAGGAGGTTTAATTTATGGATTTTGAAGAAAAAACAATATCTTCTACAGCCATATTCGATGGCAGAATTGTGCGGCTTAGAGTAGACGATGTACTCCTGCCGGATGGTAGTCAGAGCAAAAGAGAAATTGTCGAACATCCCGGCGCAGTAGCTATCCTGGCGCTGGATGAAGAAAACAACATCTGGATGGTCAGCCAGTACCGCAAAGCGGTAGAACAGGTACTCATCGAAATACCGGCGGGAACCCTGGAAGAAAA